>NZ_JBHXVO010000001.1:617601-754425 GCF_042672265.1 Nocardia sp. NPDC127526
CCCCGGACCCTTGCAAAACACCGGCTCGTCCGGCGGGCCCCAACGGGGGGGCGCCCCCCCGGCACTTGGGGGCTCCCCCGCCGGGGGGCCCGGCGGGCACTGGGGGGGGCGGGCCCGCGACGACAGGCGTGCCGACCGGCACGACGACTCTCGGCAGCACCACCGCCGGCCCCGGGACCTCCAGCCCGGCCGCATCCAGCCCGGCCACGTCGAATGCCACGACACCGAACAACCCGGCGAACCCCGCGGCCGACAACCGCGCGGCCGGGCCCGCCGATCCGGGTCGCGCCGACGGTGCACGGACCGCTCCCGGTACCCGACCCGGAATCGACGGTCGCACACCGGGAGTGGTGTCCGCGGGCCCGAATCCCGGTGTGCAGGCCGGTTCCACCGGCATCCAGCCCGACGCTCCCGCGAGCAATGTCGCCGATCGCAGTGCCGAACCCGTCGCGCAGGCCGCCGACCCGCTCGCCGATGGTTCGGACACCCGCGACGTGAATGCCGGTTCACCCCGGGATCCGGCCAACACCACTTCCTCCGATTCCGGCGACGGCGCGCTGCTGATCGCACCGATTCCCCTGCCGGACGGCGCATCCCAGCCGACCCAGCGGGATTACGAGCGGGCCGCCCGGGCCGGTCGAAGCGATCGCGGCGACGGCACGGCCGAGCATCCCGCACGCGCGGGGGACGCATCCCGTGGCACGGGGGCCGACGGCAGCAACGATCCGGCGCTGCTGCACGGTGGCGACGAGCCGCCGCAGGACGACTGGTCGAACCTCGGCCCGGAAGAGGTCGCCGCCGAGTTGGAGCGGCGCTGGGCGCATCTGGAGCCGGAAGGGTTCACGGTCGAAGGCTTCGATCGTCCCGGAATCGACCCGGAGGTGGCACGGGAGTTCGCGCGCGCAGCCGATTCCATGATGCGGAATTACCCGGAGGCGGATCTGCGGGGGATCGCGATCGAGCCGATCGCCGATCCCGACAAGTATGCCGAGACCGATCCCGGAACCAGCGCGGATCCGCGCAATCGGATCATTCTCAGCGAGGGCTACGCCACCGATCCGCGCCGCTTCGCCGACAATATCGCCGAGGACGAGGCCGCGGGCGATCTGGTGCCGGGCTCGGCGCAGCGGCCGGTGCATTCGACGATCGTGCACGAGTTCGCGCACGTCCTGGACTTCACCTCGGATACGGTGTCCCGGGACGCGGCCTGGGATGCGCTGCTCGACCACTACGAGGACGCCTACCGCGTCACCGATTGGACCGACGCCGAATACGCGCGCTTCGACGAATGGGTGCGCCAGCTCAGCGATTACAGCTTCTTCGACGACGGCGGCTTCGACCCGGTCGAGGCGCTGGCCGAGGCCTTCACCGATGTCGAGCTCAACCGCGAGTTCGCCAGCGAGCCCGCCCACGTCCTCTACGACCTGCTCCTCGGCAGCTTCGAAAACTCTTCCAGCACACCGCAAGACGGCACGACTCGCACTGATTCCGGCGAGAACCGCGAACCCGCCGAGCGCCGCCGCCAGCGCCAGCCCGAACCCGAACGCCGCCCCACGCCCCAACCGGAGCCGGAATCCGAGCCCGCCACCGAAACCCGCCCGGAAAACCCGGTCCAACAGCCCGCGTCGGAAACACGACCGGACAACCCCATTCAGCAGCCCGCGTCCGAGACCCGTCCCGGCAACCCCGTGCAGCAGCCTCCGTCCGAGACCCGTCCGGACAACCCTGTGCAGCGGCCCGCGTCCGAGACCCGTCCCGACAATCCTGTGCAACAGCCCGAACCGGTTCAGCAACGCGAGCAGGTGCGCCCCGAAGCGGAGCAGGAATCGGAGAGCGCCCCCGAGCTGCAACCGGCCGAGGGTGGCGGCGGCGAGCCGCCCAAGCCGCCGGAGACCGCACCCGCTCCCGACCCGGATGGTCCGGACAGGCGGCCGGATCCCTCCGACGGCCCGGACGAGTGGTTCGACCGGATGCGCGCCGAGCAGGCCGACTGGGAAGCGCGCATGGATGCCGAACGCGCCCAATGGCTTCGCGAGCTCGCCGACGAGGACACCTCGGACAGCGTCGACGCGCGTTACGCGCGCCTCGAGGCCGATAACGCCGAATGGCTGGCCAAGATCGCCCAGGACCGCGCCGACTGGCTGTGGGACATGCTCGGCGGCCGGCCGGAAACCGATCAGCAGCCGAAGCCGGCCACACAGCAGGACCCGGAGCAGCAACCGGCCCAACAGCCCGACCCCGATCAGCAGCCACAGCCCGAGCGGACGTCCGAGCCTGCGCTGCAACCAGATCCCAAGCGAACCCCCGAACCCAAGCGAACCCCCGGACCCGAGCAGACGCCCGGACCCGAGCAGACGCCCGAGCCCGAGCAGCAACCCGAACCGCAGCGGACGCCGGAGGCCGACCGGGACCGTGTCGACGGCCCGGACGAGTGGTTCGACCGGATGCGTGCCGAGCAGGCCGACTGGGAAGCGCGCATGGATGCCGAACGCGCCCAGTGGCTTCGCGAACTCGCCGACCAGGACACCTCCGACAGCCCCGATGCCCGCTACGCCCGCTTCCAGGCCGATAACGCCGAATGGCTCGCCAAGATCGCCCAAGACCGGGCCGACTGGCTCTGGGACGGCATCGGCGGCAGACCCGAAAGCAGCGAATCCGGTCGCCCGAAGCCGGTGGACCCCTCCGACCCGGATGCCGGAACACCCGAATCCGCCCGACCCCAGCGAGAAGCCGCTCCCGCCGAAGGCTCGCGGCCGAAGCCGGAGGGTGACCCGTCGGAGGGCTCGCGGCCGAAGCCGGAGGGTGACCCGTCGGAGGGCTCGCGGCCGAAGCCGGAGGGTGACCCGTCGGAGGGCTCGCAGCCGAAGCCGGAGGCCGACCCGTCCGAGGGCTCGCAGCCGAAGCCGCAGGCCGAGCCGTCGGAGAGTGTGCAGCCGAAGCCTGCCGACGAGCCCGCGGGTGATCCCACGCCGGAGGCGGGGGATCGGCCCGAGTCCACGGCGGATCCGGATGCCGCGCGGGATCGTTATGACGAATTGCTGCAGCAGCGTAAGGAATTGGCGCGGGAGCTGGAGTTCTGGCGGGCCAAGCGGGATGCGCGCATTGGGCGGCTGCTCGACGGTGTTGATCCGGATGAGGCGCTCGGCACGCGAGAAGCGCTGGCGCAGACCGAACTTCGGCTGCTCGACGAGCTCGGCATCCAGCGGGTGGATATTCCGGGCGTTGGCGAGGACGGCCCGAGTCAGGTTCGGGAGAACCTGAGTCCGGACGAGATCGTCCGGCGCCGTGAGGCTTTGCGCAAGCTGGTGGAGGCCGCCGAGCGGGTGCACCAGCTGCAGGACGAGCTCGGCGCGGTCGACCGCGAGATGCGCGCCCTGGAACAGACCGGCGATATCCGCGCCCGCCCGCTGCCGGACGAGGTGCAGGCCGAGCACGACCGCCTGGCCCGGGAACGCGCCGAGGAACTGCAGCAGATCAAGCCGACCCGTCGCGAGCGCGACGAGCTGGCCGAACGCTTCGGCCTGGTGGACGCGGACGGCCGGGTCGACGAGTCGGCGCTGAGCCCGGAGAACCTGCGCGCCGCCCTCGACGAGCTGCGCGCCGCCAACCCGGACGATCCGGATGTGGCCCGACTCGCCCGCGCCGCCGACGAGGTCAACCTGGCGCACAACAGGATCGGCCGCATCCAGGACGAGATGGAGCGCGTCACCGCCGCCTACCGCCAGCTGGCCGAGGCCGAGGGCGCACGCATGGTCACCGATCGGGTGGCCATCGTGGACGGCGATCCGCGCCGCATCATCGTCTTCGGCCCCCGCGACGAACTCGTGATCGGCCCGGACGGCGAGGTGCGCCCGCGCCCCAATGCCGACCTGGATCGTGCCCTGTCGCAGGCGCTGGATTACAGCGCCGCGGTGGCCCAGGCCATGGTCGATCCCAGCACCCGCATCGAATACCGCCAGGTCCTCGGCGACCGCGAAGGCAACCGCACCGTGGTGGACGCCCCACCGCCGCGGGTGGACCGCCTCATCTCCGATCCGCGCAATGGCGTTCGCCTCAACAACACCAGATGGCGTGACGGCGAAGGAAATTGGCATCACGTCGATCCCACCAAGCCGGATCTGGAGTTCAACCGCGACGCCGGCAACCTCCCCAAGAAGTTCGAGGCGCGGGATCTGCCCGAAGGCGTCAGCGGCTGGGCCGTGGACCGCATCCAGGCGTCGGTGGCCGATGTCTTCGTCGATCCGGCTCCGGGCGAACCGAATACCGGCGTCAACAAGGATCTGCTGCCGCACATCCCGGGTGGCAAGGACCCCTCCGGCGTGCCGCAGGGTATGGACACGTACACGCTGCCGTACGCGGACGCGGCGGGTCACATTATGCGCGTCGTGCTGGAAGTGGCGAAGCTGAGCGGCTTCACCTGGTTCGCCGATCCGGACAATCCGGGTCGAATTCGCCCGGGCTTCAAGGGCCACCCGTGGTTCCGCTCCCGGTCGGGTGAAGTGCAGCCGATGGTGCGCGAGTACACCCCGGCCGAGCATGCCGACGATGGCGGCGATGTGTCCGACGAGTTCAAGCAGCGCCGCCAGCAGGCCGCCGACCGCTGGGCGGCAGTCCAGCGCTGGGCCGACGAGCAGTACGCGAACTTCCGCGCCGACGACGGCGATATCGCCACCATTGTCGACAATCTCGCCGCCCACCGCGCCGAACAGGACGCCGGGCTGTCCGACTTCATCAGCCGGGTGGAGGAGGAACTCGCGGCCCGCCTCGACGACAACCCGGCCGACATCCTGCTCGACCTGGTCTTCGACGGCCCCGAACTCTCCGACGACGCCCGCGACATGATCGCCGACCTGCGGCAGTCCCTCGACGACCTGCACGCCACCGACCGGGATGCGCTGGCCCGGGCGGTCATCGACGGCCTGCAGGCCGCCGCCGCCCAGCAGATCCCGCCGGTCTTCACCCCCGAGCAGATCCAGCAGATCAAGAACCACCTCATGCGCGATCCGCAGCTGGTGACCGACCCCGAAACCGGCGAGCTGGTCCGCCGCCCCCTCGACGCCGTCGCCGATGTGGCCGAAGCCTGGAACCGCCTCATCGCCGGCGAACCGCTCCCCTCGGACATCCTCCTGCTCCGCGATGCCCTGGCCGAATCGGATTACCTGCGCGCCAACCCGGATGCCACCTGGCGCGAGGCGAACGCCCACGCGGCAGCCCTGGACGGCTTCCACTGGGACGCCGAACGCCCGCCCCTGACCGGCGACCGCGCCGGCATCCCCTACGCCCCCGCACCTCTGAACCGCGACCAACTGCTGCCGCCCCGCCCCGACGCCGACACCCTCGGCGACGACGATCCCGACGACGGCGCGGCGGGCACCCCGGCCCTCGGCCCCTCCCCGCAGCCACCCAATCAGCCGCCCGCCGCGCTCGATCCAGCCACGCGCCCCGAAGCGCAGGCGCCGGAAAAGCCTGCGGCACAGCCGGATCAATCGCGCCGCCCGGACGGGTCGTGGCGGCAGGGCGATCCGGGAACCGAGGGTCCCGATCGCCGTCAGGCACGCGAGGGAGACCCGGGCGACCGGAACGTCCCGCCGCAACCGGACGAGTCCGACGGCCCGGAATACTTGGACGGCCCGGAGTATTTCGGCGGCGACGACTGGGCGCAGGATTTCGATGCGGCGCCAGAACCGGATTGGTCACCGCGCCCCGATGACGACTGGTCCCGGCTCGACCGCCAGGGAATCATCGACCGGCTGCAGACGCTGCTGCGCGACAATCTGGCGCAGCACTCGCCGGACGGTCTGCCCGGCGACCCGGAACCGGAGCTGGTGCACAACTTCGACCGCCCCGATGTGGATCCGGAGGTTTTGCGCGAGTTCGCCCGCGGCATCGAGGACATGCTGCGGATGTTCCCGGGCGCTCCGCTGCGCTCGGTGGACATCGGACCCATCGAGGACCCGGACACCTTCGCCGAGACCTGGGCCTTCTTCCGGGACGGCGATGCCGAGCGCATGGTGTTGAACGCGGCCTGGGCGACCGATCCGGAGGCGTTCCGTCGTGCGGTCGCCGAATCGGTGGCCGATGGGTTCCTGGTCCCGGGTTCGGCGGACCGGCCGATCTATTCGACCATCGTGCACGAATTCGGCCATGTCATGGACATTCGCGGGCAGCGCGAGGCCCGCGACACCGTATTCGACGCTCTCGCAGACTATTTCGAGACCACGCGCGGTGCGATGGACGAGGCCGCGTTCCTGGACTGGCTCGGCCGGTTGAGCGGCTACAGCTTCAAGGACGACGGCGACATCTATCCGGGTGAGGCGCTCGCCGAAGCCTTCGCCGATGTCATCCTGAACGGCGAGAACGCCAGCGAGCCTGCCCGCGTACTGTTCTGGCATCTGGTCGATGCCGCCATGCTCGCGGATCCGACCATGTTCGCCGGCGACCCGGCCCGGCAACCCGACACCGACGCCACGCCCGATCAGCGCCGAGGCTTCCCGCCCATGCAGCCGGATCCTGGTCCGCGCGAACCCGCGGGCGCTCCGGAGCCGGGGCCGTCCCTCTCCGGCGCGGATCAGGATGCGGGTCAGCGGGATTCGACTCCGAATTGGTCGCCGCCCACCGATGATGTCTGGTCGCCGCTGGACCGGGCGGGCGTCGCCGAGGAGCTGGGCCGCCGCTGGAATCTGCGGACGGTGGGTTTCGACAACCCGCGCATCGATGTCGCCGTGGTGCAGGAATTGGGCCGTGCCATCGACGATTTCCTGACCCGCTTCCCGGACACGGACCTGCGGACCGTCGAGATCGGGCGGACGGGCGGGTTCCTGTTCCCGCCGACGGCCGAGGTCACCGCGGATACCGGGAGCGGGAACCAGCGACTGGTCCTCAACGAGGACGCCGTAGCGGATCCGAACCGCCTGGCCGAGTTCTACCGCGACCGCGAGGACTCGGGGCAACTCGTGCGCGGATTCGGTTCGCGCCCGGTGTATTCGATCGCCACGCACGCCTTCGGCGCCGCGCTCGCGGGCGAGGGCGATCTCGCGACGGGGACCGCCGCCCGCGATGCGCTGGAGAATCACTTCCGCGCCCAGCACGGCTCACAGGATCCGGATGCCTTCCGGGACTGGGTGCGTCAGCTGCCGGACTCCGTCTTCGACGATCAGGGTGCGCTGCGGCCGGGTGCCGCGGCGGGCGAGGCGCTGACCGATCTGGCGCTGAACGGCCGCAATGCCAGTGAGCCCGCCCGGGTCCTGCACGATCTCCTCGCCCAGGAATACGCCGACCGGGTGGCGAACCGTCCGGCCGACGCGGCGGACGCTCCGGCGGACGCCGTCCGCGAAGCGGGCCTCCCGCGCGGCTCCGGTGACGGCTGGGTGACGCGCACGCCGGATCCGCAGCAGCTCCGATTGTCGGAAGTGCTGGCGCAGACCGAAACCGGGCGCGGCGCGCTCGCGGCCCTGCACGACGCCCGGATCACGCTCCGGTTCAGCGACGGCGACTCACATCCCGCCATGACCTTCGATCCGGGCACCCGGGAACTCACCATCGGCACCCATCTGCGCGGTGAACTGGCACAGGCCGCGGGACTGGTGGCGGCGGCCCATACGCTCACCGAACCGGGACCGGCGGCCGCGGATCCGCTGCGCCGCGCCGCCGAATCCTTCGGCCGCGAAGCCGAATTCGCGCGGGACCTGCGCGAGCAGGGCTACGAGCCCAACCGCCGCCCCATGCGCAGTCCGGCCGAGGCCGACTTCGAAAGGGCCGTCCAGGACACCTATCTTCGCGCCCACGATGCCGCGCGCGACGAAGCGCGTTCGCGCACACCGGATCTGCCGGAGAATGAGCTGCGCGCCATTGCCCGGGCGGCGGGTGTCGAAGCGTTGCTGGCCGATCCGCGGTTCGCGGGCGATCGAACGCCGGCTGACGGCGCCGCGCCGCCGAGGCCGCTGGCCGACGATTACGGTCCGGTGCCGACCCGCGAAACCCCTTCGGAGACTTCGTTCACCGAGTCGCAGCGGCGTCCGTACCACGGCGATATCACCACCGCCCTCGATGGGCTCCGCCGCGCAGCGGGCCAGGACTTCATCGACGCGATGGTCCGGCAGTCCGGTATCAGCCAGGACGACTTCAACGGCTTCGCGGAGGAGCGCAGGTCCGGCGCCGGGCGCGCCTGGGCCGACAGCTCCATCGGCCGCTGGGCGCTGGACACCTTGGCCCGCCACGGCGTCAGTGTCGAGTTCACCCTCGATCCCGCGGCCGCGATCAACCGCAACCAGGACGGCCGTCTCGAACTGGGGCCAGCGGCCGGATACGACCCGGCGACGAATGCGGTGACGCTGCCCTACGACTCCGATCCCATCACGCGGGTCTCCGAACTGGTGCGCGCGGCCGCCCAGATCGACGCCCGGGCCGGAAGTGACGGCCCGCTGGATCGTTTCGCGCTCACCAGCGACGAGTATGTGCGCACCATGGTGAACCGCCATGCGGAGAGCCTGGCGTTGTCCTACGAGCATCGCCGCCAGGCGGGATTGCGTAGCCGCGCGGTCTCCGATGCGCTGGAGAAGATCTACCGGGAGGCCAATCAGCGCGCGTACCGCACCGCCGAACGCGCCTACGGTCGTGGCAATGTCAGCGAACGGGTGCTCGACGCCGCCGCCTACCGCGCCGGTGTGCGAGCGGTGGCGGATCATCTCGCCACCGCCGGGCCGCTCGTGGCCGGACGCGATCTCGCCACCGTATTCGCGGCGGAACACGACCGCGCACAGGGGAATTCGACGAGTGCCGATCCGGCGACAGTGCCGTCGCGGCCGCGTGAAACCCCCGAGCTGCGGGCACAGCGGGCCAGGGAGCTCGCGGTGGAGATCGAGACCGCGCGGATGGTGCGCGAGGGCGGCAATCCGCTCCCGATCGGTCCGGCCGACCGGGCCTTCTCCGACGCCTACGACAAGGCCCTGCGCCGCGCCGAGCGCCGCAATGCCGACTCGCCCGAGCACCTCGCCTACGAGGCCGGGGTGAAGGCGCTGGAGCGCTATCTGAAGAAGGCGGGCCTGGACACCGCCGAGACCGTCTTCGACGTGGTGCGGGCCTTCGGCGACACCGAGGACCGGCATTGGGGCGCACCGAAACCGGCGCCGGAGAACGGCCCCGCCGTCCGCGCGGCGGACCGGGACGAGATCGCTCCCGGGCCCGACCTGCCGTCGCGGGATGCCGCCAATACGCCGTTGGCCGAGGCCGACAGCAGCGAATTGTCCAGGCGCGCATCGGATGCGGAGCTGGAAAGACTTGCCCCGATCGGCACGCGGCTGTCCGATCACGTGCTGTCGGCGCCGAGCACCACCGGACCCAACCCCCGCCTGCTCGTCTTCGCCGCGGACGGCGATCACATGCGGGCCCTGCACGAGCTGGCCGGATCCGATCCGCGGTACCGGAATGTGCTCTGGGATGGTTCGCACGATCTCGAGTACCACAGCGTCGCCCCCGACGGCGCCGACGGCGTTCGCGCGGAGACGATTCCGGCGTCCGCCGCGGAAGGCATCATGCGGCGTCCCACCTCGGCGGAGGTGGAAGCCCAGCTCCTCGACCACTACCTGCGCTACCGCGCGGAGGGCGCCACCACCCTGGGCTACGACCAGTGGCTGCGCCAGCTGACCATGGACGCGTTCCAGACGACCACGACGGGCAGAACGTGGTCGGGTCAGCGCAAGGTGCTGAGCGAACCCCAGCCCTACGACCTGTCCCACGACCTCATGGAGGTCGGCCACCGGCAGGCCGAGGCGGATCCGTCCATCACCCATCCGCATCCGGCCGCGGTGGCCCGCGACCTGCTGACGCGCCGCATCCCGATGATGCCGACCGACGATCTGCCGCCGGTGAACCATGGGGACGACAAGGACCGCTATATTGCGCGCTTCGTCGATGCGGGTCTGTTCCGCGACTACCTCCACATGGAGCGCGATGGCAGCGGCGGCTGGCGCCTGCCCAGGCCGACCGGGCGCGGTGACGCCCTGGATGTGCTGGCAACCCACCTGGGGCACCTGTCCGAATCCTCGCCCAAGAAGCTGGCCGAGCGGATCGAGAAGCTCCTGCAGAACGGCAGGGCTCGGCTGGGGCCGGAGCAGCACGGCGGCGGTCGCCGGATCATCGGCCGGATGGAGGGGTCCGATCCGGTGCCGCCCGGATCGCCGGACGCTGACGACCCACACGACGGACTGACCGATCACAATGCGGGGCAGGAGGATTCGGACTACGACTGGTCGCCGCGGCCGGATGACGCCTGGTCCGGACTGGACCGCACCGAGATCGCCGACGAGCTGCGCCGCCGCTGGGATCTGGATGTGGTGGGCTTCGACAACCCCGACGTCGATCCCGAGGTGATGCGCGAATTCGCGCGCGCCATCGACGATATGCTGACCCGCTTCCCGGGCATCGACCTGGACGGCGTCGAGATCGGGATGGGGTCGATGTTCCTGCCGATGGCCGTGGCCACGGCGGACATGGAGGGCGGCCACCCCGTCCGCAACCGGATCGTGCTCAATGGCTTCTTCGCCGAGAACATCGGCGCGCTGGTCGGAAACGTCCTCGCGCGGGAGGAATCCGGCGAATTCGTGTGGGGCCACGGCGATCGGCCCGTGTATTCGACGATCGTGCACGAATTCGGCCATGTGCTGGACGCCAATGGCCGGCTCGCGGCCAATGACGCCGCCCTGATGGCCTTGGCTCGCCACTTCGTCGCCGAGACCGGCACGCGGGATACCGACGCCTTCTTCGGCTGGCTGCACGACGAGCTGCCGGGCTATGCCTTCGACGACCACGGCGCACTGAATACGCGTGAGGCGCTGGCCGAGGCGTTCACCGATGTCATCCTGCACGGGACGGAGGCGAGCGAACCCGCGCAGGTGCTGCATCAGCTGCTGAAAGACTGCCTGGACCAGGCCAATTCGGAAACCGGGGACGACTCCCCGCAGCGGCGGTCCGGCCCTGACGACTCGACACCGACGCCGGATCCCGATGACGCGGACTCGGATTGGTCGCCGCGGCCGGACGACGCGTGGTCGGATCTGGATCGCGACGGCGTCATCGGCCGGATCGAGAACGAGCTCGGGGTGCGGACCGTCGGGTTCGACAATGGTGACATCGACGTCGAGGTGCTGCGCGAATACGCGCGGGCGCTGGACGACCTGCTGTCCGAGCACCGCGGCGTCACCCTGCGGCAGGTCGAGATCGGTCCCATTCCGCAGGACCCCGACGCCATCGCGGCCACCTGGCCCGGACGCGACGAGACCGGACGACTCATCTCCGACCGGATGGTCCTCAACGATGCGTGGGCTTGCGACCCCGACGCCTTCGCCGAGCACATCCGGAACAAGGAGGCCGAGGGCCGCCATGTGCCGGGATCTGGTGTGCGCCCGGTGTATTCGGCGATCGTGCACGAGTTCGGCCACGTCATGGACCACGCCGGGCAGCGGGAGGCCCGCAATTCCGCGCTCGACGTGCTGATCAACCACTTTGTGGCCGCGCATGATTCGTCTGATGTGAATGCGCTGATCCGCTGGCTGGATCAGCTGCCGGGCTATGCGTTCGACGGCGACGGCATGCTCCATCCCGGTGAGGCGGTGGCCGAGGCCTTCCGCGATGTCCAGCTGAACGGCCGCGATGCCAGCGAACCCGCCCAGGTGCTGTATCGCCTGCTGCAGACCACCCTGGCGGATGCCGGGCTGCCGGACTCCGCTCCGGCCGAGCGCTCGAAATCGGAGGCGAATCAGCCGGATTCGATGGACGGACTCTCGGACACGCCGCCGTCCGATCCGGGTCCCGAGGGGAATCCCCCGGATTGGTCGCCGCGGCCGGACGACGAGTGGTCGGACCTGGATCACGAGGGCATCGTCGATCGGCTCGAGAACGAATGGGATCTGGAGGTCGTCGGATTCGACAATCCCGATATCGATGTCGAGGTGCTGCGTGAATACGCCCGCGCCATCGACGACATGATGCGCCAGTACCCGGATACCGACCTGCTGTCGGTGCGCATCGCGCCGCTCGACGACGACGGCGTGTTCGCCGAGGCGGACCCGGGCGACGGCGGCGGCCTGACCTACTGCGATTCGCTGACGCTCAACGAACGCTGGGCCCTCGATCCGGCCGGGTTCGCCGAGCGGGTCCAAGGGGCCGAGGACGATGGGCATCTGGTGCCGGGATCCGCTGCGCGCCCGATTTATTCGACGATGGTGCACGAGTTCGCGCACGCCATCGACTTCACCAGCCAGTTGGAGGCCCACTACCTGCTCTTCGAGGCGCTTCAGCAGTACTACCAGCGGACTCGCGGCAATCTGGACTTCCTCGATTTCGTCGAGTGGTACCAGGAGCTCAGCGGCTACAGCTTCGACGACAACGGCATGCTGAATCGCAGTGAGGCGCTGGCCGAGGCCTTCACCGACGTCAAGCTCAATGGCGACGACGCCAGCGAGCCCGCACAGGTGCTCTACGAGCTCCTCACCCAGGCCTATGCCGAGCATGTGGCGAACAACCCCGCCTTCGAGGACGATCCGGCCCCCACCGGCGGCGACGCCCCCGGCAAGATCAGGCAGGGCTTCAATGCCGACGGCACCCTCCAGCCGCCGGCCCGCAGCGTTCCCGGCGACGACACCCCCGGACCGGCGGCGCGCCGCGACCAGGGTGATCCGGATCGCCCGCCGTTCGACCCGGACGCCTGGTTCGACCGCATGCAGGCCGAACAGGCGGACTGGAACGCCCGCATGGACGCCGAGCGCGCGAGCTGGCTGCACGAAATGGCAGACCGCGAGGTGCCCGGCAGCCAGGAAGAGCGCTGGGCGCGCCTGGAGGCGGAGACCGCGGACCACCTGGCCCGCATCTCCGCCGACCGCGCCAACTGGTTCTGGGAACAGGCCGGCGGCCGCCCCGAGCGCACCCCCGACGCGCAGCAGTCCGGCGAACCCCAGCCGCAGGCGGACGGTGGCGGCCAGCAGCCGCCCGGCCGCACCCCCGCCGCCCCACCCGCCTCCGACCCGGACGGCCCCGACGGCCCACACGAATCCCGCGACCAGAACCCGGGCTCGAACGTCGACCCGGACGCCACGACACAACCGCTGTCGCCCCCGAACCCGTCGGAGGCGACCACTCAGCCTCTGCCGCGACCCGATTCGTCGGAAGCGACCACTCGGCCTTTGCCGCCACCGGATTCGTCGGAGGCGACGACCCAGCCGTTGTCCGCGCGGGATTCGTCTCAGGCGACGACCCAGCCGTTGTCCACGCCGGATTCGTCGGAGGCGACGACGCAGCCGGTGCCCGATCCGTCGCAGGCGGTGACTCAGCCGTTGGCGCCGCCGGATCCGTCCGAGGCCACCACGCAGCCGCTGCCTGCGGCGGGTGAGCTGGAGACGGCGCCGCAGGCCGGGGTGGTCGAACCGGTGGGGGAGGACCCGACGCTGGTGCTCGATGCCGATCCGGTGCCCGAGGCGCTGCGTCCGGTGCGGGACTTCCTCATGGAATTGCCCCCGGAGGACGGGGTTTCGCGGTTACCGGAGGAGCTGGCGTACGCGCAGCGGCTGGCCGAGGCGCTCGGGTTGGGCCCGGCGTTGGCGCGGCATCCGGATCCGCTGTCGGTCCTGCGCGGCATTGCCGAAATGGCGCGGTCGCGTGGGCATTTCGGGGACGCGAGCCGGGGCGAGTCACCGACGCGGATGCGGCATCCGGAGGACTACGAGCCACTGACCGCCGCGGAGCGGTACGGCGACGAGGAGTACTGGCGGACCGAGGTCGATCCGGAGCAGTTGCGCGCCATCGACACGGAGCTGGACCGCCTGGGGCTGACCGATCGGCTGGCCGGTGCCGTCGACGGCGAGGGGACACCCGCGCTTCAGGCGGGCCCGGCGCGTGCCGAGCTGCCCGCGGGCTCGGAAAGCCCGACCGCGCCGGTGCACCCGCAGCAGACCCCGCCGAACTCGCCCGTGCCCGGGACAACCGCTCGCCAGGAGGGTCCCGCCCAGCGCGATGAGCGTGCGCTGCCGTTGGATCGGCTACAGCAAGAGCTCGCCGACCGCCTCGGCATTCCGGAGCCGGACCGCACTCCGCAGCGCCTCGCCGATGCCGCCGGTGAACTCCAGTACCGGAATCTGTTGCGCGCCGGTGGACTCGAGGCGCTCGCCGATGCCACGGCGCGCCG
Organism: Nocardia sp. NPDC127526; assembly: GCF_042672265.1. NCBI lineage: Bacteria > Bacillati > Actinomycetota > Actinomycetes > Mycobacteriales > Nocardiaceae > Nocardia > Nocardia sp. NPDC127526. The sequence continues at coordinate 631,775 of NZ_JBHXVO010000001.1, forward strand.
CGATGCCGCCACCGATCCGGAGCAGCGCGCGCTGCACGCCGCCGACGCCGAGGACTGGGCGCGCCGGCTCGGCATCGATCCCGAGCGGATCGCGCCCGAGCGGCTCACCCCGGACAACCGGGATGCCGCATTCGCGGAACTGCGCGCCGAAATCCTCGGTGACGCCATGGATGCCGCCGATCTGACCGCCGCCGACCGGCACGATCCGGCCGAGCGTCGCGCGGTGCTCGAGGTCGACGGCGAGCGGGTGCACGTCCGCCTCACCGAGGGTCCGAACCGCACGTGGCGCGCCGAACAGGCCACCCGCCCGGGAACACCGGAGACGCCGCCCGCGCGGCCGGCGGAATCCGCGCCGGAGCAGCGCTCCCTGGTGCGGCGGCTCTGGGATCGGCTCATCGGCAGGGATCGCGCGATCGAGCCGAAGTATCCGTCGGGCTCCGGCCAGGATGGCGACTATCAGTCGCAAGTCGGCTCCGAATTGGCGCATCTCGCCGGCAGCGATGTCGTCCTCGACGGCTTCAACCCGATCCGCATCGCGAAAGAGGTTGCCACGCTGTGGAAGGCGCGCGAGCGCCTGCCGCTGCTGCGCCTGTTCACCAGCCGGGTGGCCGCGGAAACCGGTGACGGCCAGGCCATGCGCAACCACGACGGCGAGGAATTCGAACCGTGGCTGACCGAGGTCGATCCGGCGCAGTTGCGCGAGATGTCGGACGATCTGCGCCGCGCCGGAATGCACTCCGCCGCCGACGAGATCGACGACTACCTGAAGCGCGGTGCGCAACCGGATTCCGCCGCACCGGCGCTGGAATCGCCCGACTCGCACCGGGAGTTGCCGCAGGATGTGCGGGATGCGCTGGCCGAGCTAGGAATCCAGCTCACCGACACCAGTCCCGAGGCGCTGCGCCATGCCGTCGACGAGGCCGTCGCGCTGCAGATGCGCCGCGCGGGCGCGGTGGAGGCGCTCGCCGTGGCGGCGGCCCGCTACAACGACGAGGACGCGCGCATCGCGTTCAGCCGCGATGTCAACTTCTTCGACAATGACCCGATGGGCCGCTTCCTGCGTGAGCTGGCCGCCGCCAACGGCCGGTCCGTGCCCATGCTGGAATCGCAGGGCGTCAACAATGGCGCGGAGGCCCCGTACGCCTTCGGCGATCTCAGCCCGGACGAGGTCCGCTACGACACCGGCCTGAAGTCGATCTTCGAACATGCATTGCGCCGCGACGAGATTCGCGACGAGCGCTCGAACTGGTCGCAGCTGCTCGCCACGGCCCTGGACGATCTGACGCCCGAGCGCCTGGCACGTTTCCTGAGCGATCAGCGCATGAGCGTGCGCGACCACGCGGATGCGCTGACCCGGCTGGAAGACGCCCTGGACAACCACTTCCCGGACGAGACGCCGGGCGCGGCAGCCGATCTCGCGCAGCGCCTGGCCGACGATGCCGCCCGCGCCTGGGTGGACGGGCGCGGCGGCGTCCTGCTCGACCACAATCTCGGCCTGGTGCCCGGCGACACCCCGGACGCACCGCCGCGGTTGGTGGTTCTCAGCGGGGAGGCGAACCACGGCCGGATTCTCGCCGATGCGCTGACCGCCGATCCGCGCCTGCGTGATCTGGTCAACGACGGTGCGGTGCAACCGGATTACCGCCTGCTCGGCATCGACGAGCAGGGCCGTCTGCACGTGGTGCCCGGTGACGCCCCGCAGGTCCGGCACATCGACGAGATGGTGGACGGCCGCCGCCTGTCGGCGACCCTGGTGCGGTCCGATGACGACGGCGCCTGGAACCTGGTCCCCGGCCGGAACGATCTCGCGGAGTTCGCGGACTCGAACGACCCGGACGAGGTGCTGGCCGCCCGTGACGAGCTCGCCGACCGGATGTCGGTGTACAACGTGGATCTCGCGTCCGGGCAGCTCGAGGACGCCATTGCCGCACTGCGGCACGACAATGCGGTGCGCGCGGCCCAGATCGAGGGTATGGCGGACTTCATCCGCAGCAGTGACGCCATCGACAACTTCCACCGGCTGGCGGCGGCGCGGGATCGAATGTCACTGCGCCTGGGCATCGATCCCGCCGACCTGACCCCGGAGCTGCTGGCCGCACACCTGACCGATCCGGATACGCCGCGCCCGCGCAGGCTCCAGCAGATCAAGGATCTGCTCGACTACGCGAAACTCGTCCAGGGCGTCGACGCCGATGCGGTGACCGCCGGGCGCGATCGGCTCCACGCCGCGCTCGGGAACGGCCTCGCCGCCGACCGGGCGACGGCCAACCGGCTGGCCGCGCCGTCGCCCGAGATCGTCGCGGCGCTCACCGAATTCGCCCGCACCCTGGGCGATCTCGACCCGTACACCAACCAGCTCCGGTTCGACCCGGCCACCGATCCGCGCGCGGTCGACGGCGAGGTGGCGATGCACGATCCCGCCGCGCCGCAATTGCTGCGCGACGCGTGGAACCGCGACAGTATGGTCGGCGAACCGCGTTCGGACGATCCCTCGGACGCGCCGACGGTGTGGGCGCGCCTGCTCGGCATCGACCTGACTCCGCCCAACGCGGCCGAAATCGCCGCCGCCGGAGGCGATTACGCCGCCGCCGAGCAAACCTACTGGGCTCGCGTCGCCGAGGTGTACGAGCTGTATCGAGACGGCCGCCTCGACCAGCACGAACGCCTCACCCCCGAGCAGTTGGCCGCCGAACTCGCCGAACTGCGCGCCGAGGTGCGCGCCCGCGACGCCGAGATCGACGCCCTGGAAGCCTTGTCCGCGCGCTATAACGAGCTCACCGCACCCGCGCCGATCGACCCGGCCCAGGCCGCCGCCGATCTCGCGGCAGCCGAGCTCGAACGCGACAATGCCCTCGCCGCAAGGGATGCCGCCCTGCGCGCCATGGGCGCCGACACCGATGCGGACCGTCCGATCCGCCCCTCGGATCTGACCCCCCAGCGCCTGCCCGGCACCCTCGACCACCTGTCCCACCGCGCCGACGCCGACCAGCCCCGCTACACCGAGGCCCAGCGCGACCAACTGCGCGAGGCCGCCGAACGCCACCACCGCGCCGAAGCCGCCGTCCGCGACGCCCGATCGGCCCTGGATGCCGCGACCCGACCCGACAACGCCCCCACCTCGCAGCAGCGCACCCAGTCGCCCGAACACCTCCGCCGGACCGCCGATCAAGCCCGCGACGCGGCCCGAGATGCCCTGCGCCAGAACATCTCCGACTTCTTCCGCGCCACCGGCCTCCCCGTCAACGAGGCCGACCTCCTCGCGCACCCCGGCGATACCATCGACGCCCTGGCACAACAAACCATCCGAGGCATCGGCCCCGCCGTCCACGACGCCTTCGACAACCTCCGCGCCGCCGCCGAAACCGCCCACCGCGCCGCCGCTTTCGCCGACTGGATCACCCGCAACTTCCCCGACGACGGCGCCGACCCCGGCACCCCACCCGGCCCCGCCGCCCCCATCGGCCCCGGCGGCCCGAACACCCCGACCTCCGGCCCCACCCGTGCACCCGAGCCCGACCCGGGAATCCCGGACCCCCGTGTGGAGTGGATGCAGCCCGTCCAGGAGCCCGCACAGCCGGTGGACCCGCGTGTGGAGTGGATGCAGCCCGCCCAGGAACCCGCACAGCCGGTGGACCCGCGCGTGGATTTGATGCAGCCCGAGGGCGTGGCAGCACCCTCGCGGCCGGTCGATCCGCGCATCGAGTGGTCGCAGCCGCACGCCGAGTCCGCGCAGCGACCGCCGGAGCCGCCCACGTCGACCGATGACGGTGAGGAACCGCCGCAGGCCGGAGGCCCGGTCAGGCCCGGTGGCCCCGGCCGGCCAGACTCCGGTCCGGCACAGGCGAGCCGGCCCGAGCCGGTGCCGGACGGCTCGGACGAGACGACGTCCGGCGTTCACGACCCGGTGCAGCAGCAGCCGGGGGCGGGCCGGCCGATACCGGATGCCGGTGGTGGGTCGCAGCAGCCGCCGTCGGATCCGCCTGCGCGCAATGCGGACGATGACGGCGACCCCTCGGCGCCGGGCGGGCGGCAGCCGGATCACGGTGGCCCGCAACCGGAGACGCCGCGCGCCGAATACGAACGATTGCTCCAGGAACGTCGGGAGTCGGCGCGCGAACTGGAGTTCCAGCGCGCCAAGCGCGACGCCCGGGTCGGGCGGCTGCTGGACGTCGGCGATCCGGAGGCCGCACTCGGCAGCCGGGATCGCCTGCAGCAGACCGCACTTCGACTGTTCAACGAGGCCGGGACCCGGGTCGTGGGCATCGAGGGCGTCGGTGACGAAGGCCGGCACAGTGAGCGCCTGCCCAATAGTCCCGCCGAGCAGGAGCGGCGGCTGGCCGCGCTGCGCAAGCTCGTCGCCGCGGCCGAGGAGGTCATCCGGCTGCGCGAGCGAATTCGGGAGATCGACCAGCGGATTCACGAGCTGGAACGGGCCGGAGCCGCCGCGGGCCTGCCGCGGACCGCGGAGGTCATGGCCGAGATGGATCGGCTGGCCGCGGAACGCGCCGATGAGCTGCAACGCGTCAAACCCCGGCGGATCGCCCGGGACGAACTGGCGCTGGAACTGGGCCCGCTGGACGCGGAACTGGCGCGGCAGGCTGCGGAACAGCGCCCGGCGAACGAACCGGACACCGTGCCGCGCCTGGTGAACGCCGATGGGACGATCAACGAGGCCGCGCTGAGCCATGAGCACCTGACCGATCTGCTGTGGCGGTTGAGTGAGGCCTTCCCCGACCGCGCCGGCGACCTCGACAGACTGCGGGCCGCCGCGGACGATGTGAACCAGGCGCACAACAGGATCGGCCGCATCCAGGACGAGATGGCCCGCATCGCCGGCGAGTGGCGGCGCATTGCCGCGGCCGAGGGTGCGCGCCTGGTGACGCCCCGGGTGGCGATGGTGGACGGACAGCCGCGGCGGATCCTCGTCTTCGGTCCGCGCGATGAACTCGGCCGCCCGTTTGCCGACCACGATCGGGCCCTTGCGGAGGCGCTGCTGTTCATTCCCGAAGTGGCGCAGGCGATTGCCGATCCGAGCACCGTCGTCGAACGTCTGCGGGTCACCGCCGGCCGCGATGACGAGGTGACAGTGACGCGGTCGGATCTGGCGGTGAATCGTCTCAGTGCCGGCGGGAATTGGAGTGACCGCGTCCTCAGCACCCGCTGGCGCGACGGTGCGGGCGACTGGCACGAGGTGAATCAGACCCGGCCGCACTGGACTCAGAATCGCGGGTCGAACGCCTGGCCGGACGAGTTCAAGCTGGAGATGGCGCAGGGCCTCAGCGGCTGGGCCGCCGACCAGGTGCAGGCCGCGGTCGTGGGCGCCGTCATCGACCGGGTCAGCGGTCTGCCCGCGGGCGCGCAAAACCAGGATCTGCTGCCGCACATCCCCGGCGGCAAGAAGCCGGTCGCCGACCCGGACGATCCGACCTTCGTGCTGCCGTTCGCGGATGCGGCCTCCAATGTGATGCGGGTGATCCTGGAGGTCGCGAAGCTGGGCGGGTTCACCTGGTTCGGCGATTCGGCCCAGCCGGCCCGCATCAGCCCCGCGTTCAAGCCCAAGGTCAATGGATCGATCCTGTTCGGGATGCGCCCGGGCGACATCCAGCCGATGATCCGCCAATGGGATCGCGGTGAGCGCGCCGCCGATGCCGAGCCGTCCCGGCCCTGGAACGAGGCACAGCAGGCCGCCGCCGAGCGGTGGGCGAAGGTGCAGCGCTGGGCCGATGAGCAATACGCCCGATTCGACCGCGACAATGTCCCCGACGGCCCCGACAACGATGTCGCGGCGATAGCCCGCAATGTCGTCGACTACCAGAATTCCCGCCGCGAGGCCCTGGAAGGCTTCGTCGACGCGGCGCTCGCAGTCTTCGCGAACCCCGCCGGCGCCGACCTGAACAAGCTGATCGCCAAGGTCACCCGCCTCCTGGGCTCCGAGAACGCCGATTACGCAAGGCAACTCGCCACCGATCTGCGCGAGAACCTGCGCAACGCCCCCAACCGCGACGACCTCGCCCGCGCTCTCGACGAGCAACTGCGCGCCGCGGTGCAGAAGATGCTCCCGCCGGTCTTCACCCCCGAACAGATCCAGCAGATCAAGAACCATCTGATGCGGGACCGGCACTGGTACCTCGACCCGGTCGACAATCAATGGCGGATGGGCCGCCTGGACGTCGTCGCCGATGTCGCCGAAGCCTGGAACCGCCTCATCGCCGGCACCCCCCGCCCCGCCGACATCCTCCTCCTACAGGATGCCTACGCCGAGTCGAACTTCCTGCGCGAGAACGAGAACGCAACCTGGAGCGACGCCAACGCCGCGGTAGCCGCCATCCAGGGCTACCACTGGGACGCCCACCGCCCACCCCTCACCGGCCCCCGCGCCGGCATCCCCTACGTCCCCGGCCCACCCCAATCCCGCCCCTACCCCCCACGCACCCTCCCCCCGATCCCGCCCCACCCCCCAACCCCGGCGAATCCCCCCGCACCCCCGGCGATCCCACCCATGCCGGACCATCCCCCCGCCGCCCTGGATGGCACCGTCCAGCCCGAGGCCACCCCGTCCGAAGGTGACGATCGCACCCCGCTCCACCCGGTGGACCCGCGCGTGGACTGGGCACAGCCACGCCCCGAGCCGGATCAACAGATCGGATCGCGTCAGGAGCCCCCGACCGAGCCGGATCAGCCGGCGGGGTCGCCGGTACGGCCGGATCGGCCAGCGGCGCAGCTGGATTCGGAGGCTGGACGGCCTACGGCTCCTGTCGAGCCGCGCCAGGATCCGCCCGCAGAGCTGGACCGACAGGCCGGACCGCGACGCGAGCCGTCTCACTCCGAGAGCTCGGACGAGGGCGCCGCTTCCGGCGATTCGATCGGCGAGGGCGACACGACCCCGGGCGATTCGGGTTCGGGCCGAGGTGACGGCGATGGCTCGATGCCCGGTGATGGTGGTGACTCGACTCCTGGTGACGGTGATCCGAGCTCGGATGATCCGGAGTTCCGGTACAACCCGAACTGGCGGTCGCACATGCCGCGAGTTCCGCGCGACTTCGATGTCGAGTTCCCGGATTACACCCCGGACCCGCCGCGGCAGCCGCACCCGTGGACTCCGCCGCCGGACCTGCAGGATCCCCCGGACGAGCCCGACGACGACTGCGATCCGCCGCAGCCGCCGAACCCGCCTGTGCCCCCGAATCCGCCGGTTCCGCCGAACCCGCCGGTTTCGCCGCAGCCTCCGGTTCCACCGACGCCGCCGCAGATTCCGGTTCCGCCAACGCCGCCGCAGATTCCGGTTCCGCCGCAACCTCCGGTACCGCCGAATCCGCCTGTGCCGCCGCAACTTCCGGAACCGCCGGACGTGCCGTGGCCTCCGGGCATTCCGCAGCCGCCGGAGATGCCTTGGCCGCCTGGGTTGCCCAAGCCGCCGGAGAGGCCGTGGCCGCCGGATGGCAATTGGCTGCCGGACGTACCCGTGCCTCCGGATTTCCCGTGGCCGCCAGGGGTTCCCACGCCGCCGGATGGCGGTTGGGCTGCTGGGCAGCCCACGCTGCCAGGAGACGGTGAGACGCCGGGCATTCCGGTACCGCCGGAGTGGCCGGCAGCTGGAAACCCGTCGTATCCCGGCACGCCGGGCGTGCCCGACCCGTCGTCTTCGGGCGACCCGGGTATGCCTGGCGCTCCGGGTGGTCCGACCGACCCGGGCATGCCTGGTGCTCCGGGTGCACCGAGTGGCCCGAACCTGCCCGGTGGTCCGGGTGTACCGAGTGGCCCGGGTATGCCCGGTGGCTCAGATGCGCCGGATGCTTCGGGCATGCCGCGCGATCCTGGTGCACCTGGTATGCCTGGTGGCCATGGCGCTCCGGGTGGGTCGGGGGTGGCCGAACCGGGTGGGTCTTCGGCTCCGGGAACGGCGGGGCCGAATGGGCAGGCCGGGCATGGTGTTCCGCCGTCGCAGGGTGGGGCGCCGATGATGGGGGCGCCGATGGCTCCGCCGGCTGCGGGTGGGAGCGGGCGTGGTGGGTCGCGGGGTGGGCAGCGGTTCCCGCGGGCTTCCGCGCCGGTGCGGGGTGGGGCTATTTATTTGCGTGCGCATGCTGGGTACGGCGAGTTCGCCAGTTTGGATCCGGATACCGGGACGTTGAGTGCGGCGCCGTCGGCGGGGGCGGTGTCGGGCGTGTACGGGGATTTGGACGGGACGCCGGTCTCGTTCTATCGCGATCAGGCCGGGTTGGTGCTGCGGGTCGGTCAGCAGGTGATCGAGTTGGATCGGATGGGGGCGGTGGCCGCGTGGGAGCCGGGCGCGCAGTTCCATTGGTTCGCGGTGTATGCCGGTGGGAATTACCTGTGTGAGCTGCGGTATCGCCCGGTGGCGGGTGATGCGGATCTGGGTCTGCTGATTCGGGATGTCTTGGCGGATCCGTCGCGCAGGGCCGGAATTTTCGGATGATGCGACGGTGTGAGTTCTCCGATTTTTACGGTTTCGGCAACCGCGCGGTCAGTCGGGATATGTGATGCTGACAGGTGGTTCGACACGAATGAGGAGGATGGACGTGCGCGCAGACCGCCCGAGCGAGGAGCAGTTGCGGCGGAACTTCGAAGCCGTGCTGGCGGATGTGCTGGCGGGCCGCGGTGTGCGCACCGAAACCGGCCTGGACTCGCCGACCGAGGACGCCCTGTGGGCCATCGCCCGCGCCCATCCGAACGCCTCCGAGGAACTCGTCGCGGCCGCCCGGAAATCACTCGCCGGTCAACTGGACGGCAGCAATGCCGCCCGCTGGCGCGCCGACCTGGAACGCATGTTCAACGAAGGCCGTCCGGCGTCGGACGGCTAGCCGGGTTCGGTGCCGACGGTAATTCGCTAGATCAGGAGGACGACGTGCGCAGAGGCCGCCCGAGCGAGGAGCAGTTGCGCCGCAATTTCGACAGCGCGCTGGATCAGGCAGTGCAGGGGAGTGGTGTGCGCACCGAATCCGGTCTCGACGAGCAGACCGAGAAGGCGCTGTGGGCGATCGCCCGTGCAAACGGCGCCGCCACCGCGGAGATGGTCGAGGCCGCGCGCCTGGCCTTCGCGGGCCAGCTGGACGGCTCCAATGCCGCGGCCCGCAAGACCGCCATGGCCCGCAATCTCGCCGAGCGCGCCGCCCGCAGGCGCCGTCCGGAAAACTAGCGTGACAGCCGGATATCGCATACGGTTCGGGGCTCACACTGTCTCGAAGTGACCGCCCAGGAGACGATTACCCCGTGACAATGTCCTCAGAGCCCATCGAAACCCCGAACGGGGCACCGGAATCCGCCACTCTCGGCGCATCGACGCTGGTGACCGGCGTGGTCGGCGAATCCGTCAACGGCGAAGCAGCCGATGGGGAAGTCATCGGAACCACTAGCGCGGAGGGCGAATCCGCCCCGGACGTAGGCTTCCGGCTCGACGGGCTGCCGGATGTCGGCTTCTCCCTGGAACCGCCGCCCGAACCCGATGTCGCGGAAAAGGCCCGCCGTATAGCGCATCGCATTGCCCAGGGTCTGGTGGAGCTGGGCCCGCAGGGCTGGGCGCGGGTGCAGGCGTCGTTCTCCGTCACGGTGAACGGCCAGCTCGCCCGCGTCGTGTTCTCCGATCCCGAGCAACGCCAAGCACAGGTGCACCCGACGCCGGAAATCCACGCCCTGGTGGCCGAACATCGCACGCTCTCCGCCGAACTCGGCGACGGCCCGTGGTGGCGCTTCGAACTCGATCTCTCATCCGACGGCGAGCTCGAGGTCGACCACGACTACGGCGACGAGCCGTTCCCCGACGACCAGTTGTTCGCTCCCGAGGACTATCTCGCGGACCTGGAAGCGTATCCCCGTGCGACACTGCCGGTTTGGCTGGCCGCCTACGTCCGCCACGGCCGCCGTCAGATCCGCACCCCGCAACAGGCCGCCGCACAGGCCCGCGCCGATCGCGAATCCGGTATCACCCCTGTGATTTCCGAAGACGACTTCCCGGATTTCCCCCTGCTGTGGGCCCGCTGGTCCGCCATTGCCGCAGCCTTCGTCGCCATCGGCTCGGAATGGGGCCCGCGCGTCCTGCCCTCCTTCGGCTGGTTCGAGGGCTCCCGCCGCTCCGGCTCCACCCTGTACTCACTACCCGGCGACCGCGCCGTGCTTTCCGGCGGCGTCTGGAACGCCCCCGAACTCGCCGCCGCCTACAACACCGAGGGCCCCCTGCCCCGCTTGTATGCCGGTGCCCCGGAATGGGTTGCCACGCCCGTTCTCAACACCCGCGCAGCAGGCGGTCTGCTCACCTTCTGCTACTGGTGGGAGGACGGTCGCTGGCATCGCGGCGAATCCCCCTCCTCGACCGAGCTGGCCTCGGCCGTCCCCGGAATGTGGACCGCGGACACCGTCGCCGATGTGGTCGGCGGTCTGGTGGCCGAGGATCCGGACCAATCCTTGCGCGCCACAGTCGAATCCTTCGTCGCCGCCGCGGAACAAGGGCAGGTCGACTACGCGTTGCTCACTGAAGTCTTCGGCGAGACAGCCGATTTGGATGGCGCCGCCTATCAGCTCATCTTGGCGGGATCCATGCGCGGCAGCGAGAATCGACCTACTGTTCGATGAGACTGTTGATGGGAGCAGGACGTGGGTGACGAGAACAAATACGACAACCCTTGGCCGGGGCTGGCCCAACAGGCACGCGACGGTCGCCTGAAGCTCGACAAGGGCGCGGCCGAGGAGGCTGTCAAGTTCGCCGCGGACTGCGCGTCGTCGCTCGATCGCACCAAGAACTTGAGTTTCCTGTTCCAGAACCACCGGGGTTTCAGCGACAACAATCACGTGCAGTCGGCGCTGCTGCTCGCGGGCCGGTTCGACAAGGAGGGGCGGCGCGTCGAGGAAATCCTCGGCAAGTTCATCGGTTTGGTGAATGCCATCGGTGACACCTTGCTGACCGCGGGCAAGCTCTACGACGCCCAGAAAGAGGATTCCAAGGCGGCTTTCGACAGACTGAAGAAGGAAGCCGATACCCGCGACATCAAAGAGGGCCCCAAGATCACCCCGAACGGTCAGGCGAAGATCCCCCAATGGGGCGCGACCGATGCGAACGGGGCGTTCGACAAGAAGCACGTCGGAGGTCTCGCCGACTACAGCGGCAGTAAGGACAAGCACTACACCGACCCGATCGGCGCCGAGGATCCGGGCGGCCGCGGCGGTGAGTGGTTCGACAAGGCCGGTGAGGGGATGAACCCCCAGGTCATTGCCGATCGCTCGGCCGACTGGCAGTGGGTGGCCGACTCCATCGACCAGGACTTCGACAATCTCGTCCTGCGCATGGAACGCCTGGAGCAGGACGAGAAGTGGACCGGTACGGGCGCGAAATCCGCCATTGCCGCGGTCAAGAAATTCAAGGTCCAGTCCAGCGACCTGACCACGGACATGCGCAATATGGCATCGAACCTGATGTACACCGCGTACTGCCTGTTCTACACCAAGGGCCAGATGCCCGACTGGTATCCCACCCATGAGAACACCGAGCGCGGCAATCAGCTCATCGAGCGGGCCGTCACGGCGTGGAAGACCTGGTACATCCCCGGAGTCAAGAACGCCAGCACCGCGATTCCCATCCTCGGAGATCCCACCCTGCAAGCTCCCGGGCTGGATGGACCGGGAAACCGGAACAACAACAACGGCACCGGGCCGGGCGGCGGCACCGGACCCGGCGGCGGCACCAAACCGCAGCTGAAGGATGGGGCGATTCCGCCCGGCACCAAGAAGCCGGAGATCAAGATCCCGGAGCCAAAGGACCCCAACGGCAAGGATCCGAACGGCAAGGATCCCAATGGCAAGGATCCCAATGGCAAGGATCCCAATGGCAAGGATCCGAACGGGCAGTACCCCAATGGGCAGAAGCCGAACGGCCAGGACCCCAACGGGAATACGGGGCAGAACAACAGCGGCAACGGCCAGGGCATGTCGCAGCTGACCAGTGCCCTGCAGCAGGGCCTGCAGTCCGCGCAGCAACTGGCGCAGCAGGCCAAGACGAACACCACGAACAAGGAACTACAGGATCAGCTGAAGGATCTGGGCCTGTCCGGCCTGCCGAGCACGCTGAAGGATCTCGCCAAGGGCGGCCCCGGCGGCGGCTCGCCCGGTGGCGGTGCGCCGAGCCCGCTCACCAGCCCGGCGAATTCGAAGCTGTTCCCGCGCGCCACCGGTGGCATGGAGACGACCACGACAGCGGGCGTCACCGCTCGCGCCGGGCTCGCCACCACCGGCGGTATGCCCATGGGCGGCGGTATGCCCATGGGCGGTATGGGTGGCGCGCACGGCGCCGGCCAGAACGGCAAGGAGCACAAGCGCGCCGAGTTCCTGGACTCGACCGAACACTTGGAAGAGGCCATGGGAGCACCGCCCATTGTGGCGAAGCCGGTGGTAGAGGGCTGATTCGATGGGTCGATCCTGGACTTTCACCGATCTGGAATTCCTGGCGCTCTGGGAGGAAACCGGTGCGGAGTTCCTGCCGAAGCCGCTGATCTTCGCCAGCCGCACCGAGTGGTGGGACGACCACCTCGCGAATATGGAACGCGCCAAAGACGCCCTGCGCGACCGCGATCCCGATTTCGCGGAGGTCATGTACGCGCTCCGCACCCCGGATGTGCTGGTGGAGGTGCACGGCTGGGACGGCCGCGATCGGACCGCCCCGGATGCGAGCATCCGCATGCTCGGCGTACGCCACGGTGAGCTGGGCTATCTGGTGACCCAGCAACCGGGCGAAACCTACCGGCACAGCACCGGTTTCACGGTCACCGAGTGCTATGCCAACGAGCTGGCGGGCGAGGTCGTCTCCGGGCTGCCGGAGACCGCTGCGGGCCGGGGGCGCGATATCGTGCTCGCCGAACCCGAGCACACCGAGGAATTCGATTACGGCTACGGCCTTTCCCTGGCCCACGAAACCATGGAGGGCACGGTCGTCAACCGCGCCGCCGACTTCCTCGCCGCGCCCGCGCCGAGCGTGGGCACCATCGATGTGGTGCAGGGACATTCGCGATTCGGCCCGCGCGGCATCACCCGGCATCGGGTGGAATGGCGGGATGTGGCCGATGACGGCCGCTATGTCGTCACCGGCGACCACCCGCCGGTCGCCTCCCCGGCCGACCGCAATGTCATGGTCTCCACCGTGAACACCCGCATCTCCGAGGTCATCATGGCTCTCGAGGACGAGTGAGAAGGCAGGTACGGCAATGAAGATCGATGACGTCCCGTTCCCGACCGAGTTCACCGTCGCGTCGCGGACCGGTGCGGTGGTGGTGACCACCACGGAGGTCGGCCTGCCGATCGCCCTGGAAGTGGAGCGCGATCAGCTGCGCGGGGATACCGCGCCGCTGGCCGCGGAGATTCTGCGGCTGTGCAAGCAGGCCGCCAACCGGGCGGGGTTGGAGCGGCGGGCGCAGTTGCAGGCGGCCGGGTTGGCGCCGGAGATGCTGGCGCTCACCGGACTTCCCACCGTGGAGGAGGTGACGCGGCAGGAATATGTGGAGGAGCAGGATTACGAGACCGAACCGGACAGCTGGCTGCGTCCTATCTGATCCGGGCGTCAACCCTGTGTTCACCGGCCCAACGGCGAGTTGGTGAAGTTTTTCCTATACGAGGCGAATCTTCGCTCTGTATAGTTCATTTCGAATTGATCTTCCTGATGGGGGAATCATGAGCCACGTCCTTGCAACACCCGACGCGATCCGTCAGTACGGCGCGGCGAACGCCGCGATCGCTTCCACGGTGGCCACCGCCGCCTCGGTCGACACCGCGGCCACCGTCGCCGCGGTCGTCCCGGTCTTCGGCCTGATCGGCCAGGACTTCCTGCTGAGTTTCGCCGCCGCCCAGGGCAACCACTACGCCTCGACCGCGGAACTGGCCGCCGTGCACGCCGGCACCGCGCTCACCGCCTACGAGGCCGCCGCCACCTACGAGGGCGTCGACGGCCACTCCGGCGCCAACTTCGTCGCGCACGCGAAGGAGCTATGACGACGCCGTCCGGGCAGGGGCCGCTCGACATAGCTGTTTCCGAGGTGCTGCGCGGGACGGCACTGGGTCCGGCGCTGGACCGCCCGATCAATGACATCCTGCGCGAGATGGGGCTGCCCGCACTGCCGCAGCTCCCGTCCGTGCCGCCGCTGCCGGAGCTGCCCCCGCTCCCGGTGATCGACCTGAGTGCGCTGACCCGCCCGCTCACCGATATCGCCGCCTCGTTCGGCACCGGCCAGCTCGGTCAGATCGGCCAGGGCATCGATCCGTCGAAGGCCCTGGAAGGCGTCTCGACGGCGCTGACCACGATCATGTCCATCGCGCAGTCGGTCATGTCGCTGGCCTCCCAGCAGTGGTCGGGTCAGGGCGCGACCGGCGCGGCCGAGAAGGGCGCCGCCGCGGCGACGAATGCGGCACAGCTGCAAGCCCAGAACGTGCAGGAGAAAACGGTTCTCGCGGGCGCCGCGGGCACGGTGGCCACCGGCGCGGCGCAGATGACGGCCATCATCACCAAGTTCGTCACGGCCCTCACCATCTCGGCCCCGTTCCTGGCGACCCCGCCGGGTCAGGTCTTCCTGCTGTCCATGGCGAGTGAAACCGCCGCCGAGGCAATGGCCGTCGTCGGCGTGACGCGCGCGGACCTGACCGTGAAGAGCGCCGAGATGACCAAGGCGGGCGAGAAGGTGGACGTCACCAACGCCCCCGACGGCGTCGATTCCCTCTCTCAGGTCACCCAGATTCTGGGCATGCTCTCCCCGCTCATGAGCGCCGCCACCACCGGCGCTCAAACCGTCCAGCAGACACTGGAATCCATCGCGGCCGAGCAGACCGTCGACACCCCGGTCGAAGAGGTCTCCGTCGACCAGCCCTTCGACGGCGGCCTCGGCGCCGGCGGCGCGGGCGTCCCCCTCGGCGCGATCGCGGGCGCCGCACCCCTGAGCCAGTGGACCGGCGCGCGCACCGTCCCGGCCGGCACCTCGACTCCGGCCCCCGTGGCCGAGCCGGTGTCCACACCCCGCAACTCCACCGCCATGGGCCCCGGCGGCATGGTTCCGCCCATGGGCGCGGGCATGCACCACCGCGGCGGTATCGACGAATCCGACACCGAAGTGCGGACCGAGCTGGTCACCGCCGAACACGGTGACGAGGTCGTCGGCGAACTCGGCAATACCGGTGTGCCGGTGGTCGGCGCGGTCGGCGCGGCCACCCCGAAGACCACCACCTAGCGGCCGGATTCTCACTCCGCAGCGCCGCACGTGCCCACACACGTGCGGCGCTGCGCCGTATGCGGATGTCACACGTCGGGGCCGGGCGGTGTCTACATATCGAGCCACCTGTGAAGGAGCAGATATGACCGGCACACTCCGTATCCCCAAGGCCGAGTTCACCGGATTCCGCGCGACCCTGATGAAGATCGCCGCCCGCAGAATGTTCGGCAGGGTGCCCGATCCGCTGGCGGTGATGTGGCATCACCCCGCGGTGCTCATGGACTCCAGCCGCTACGGTCGCAAGGCCCAGAAGTGGAACAAGGCCGACCCCGGCCTGAAGTCGCTCGCCCACATGGCCGTCGCCTCCATGATCGGTTGCAGCTGGTGCCTGGACTACGGCTACTTCCACGCCCACAACGAGGGCCTCGGCTCCGCCGCCGACGCCGACGACGTGGTGCAGGAAACCTGGCTGCGGTGGGCCGATGTCGACCGCGCCGAAATCCGGGACCCGCGCGCCTATCTGGTGCGCACCGTGACCCGGCAGTCCCTCAACCGCATTCGCACCCTGGCGCGGCGGCGCGAATCCTATGTGGGGGAGTGGCTTCCGGAGCCGCTGCTGACCAGTCCCGATGTGGCGGAGGACGTCGAACTCGCGGAGAGCGTGTCGATCGCCATGCTCACGGTGCTCGAAACCCTGGGCCCCACCGAGCGCGCGGTCTTCGTCCTGCGCGAGGTGTTCGACGCCCCCTACGACGAAATCGCCGGCGCCCTGGACAAATCCGTGGCCGCGGTCCGCCAGATCGCGCACCGCGCCCGCGAGCACGTCGCCGCCCGCCGCCCCCGCATGGAGGTGAGTCGCGCCGAACAAGAGGCTGTCGTAGCCCAATTCCGCTCGGCCATGGTCACCGGAGACCTCCGGGCACTGCTCGATGTCCTCGCCCCCGACGTGGTCGCGGTAGCGGACGGCGGCGGCCTTGCCCAGGCTTTCCCGCACCCGCTCGAGGGAGCGCTGCGCATTGCCCGAATGCTGGCCCGCTTCCCGCACTTCGCCCCCGGCGTGACCGTCGCATCCGTATGGATCAACGGAGCGCCCGCCCTCCGCGTGGACCCGGACGGCGAATACGACTCCACCATCAGCCTGGTGATCGAATCCGGCCGGATCACCCACCTCTACTCGGTCCGCAACCCGCACAAACTCGCCCACCTGAGCACCCCCATCCCCCTCACCCGAGCCTGAAAGGGCCGAGGTTATCGGGCAGGGTGGTCGATCTGGCGGGGCATGGGGGTGCCTTCGTCGGAGTCGGGCTCGAAGGCGGGGGTCGAGCCGGCCATGCTGAGGTAGCCGTTGATGCTCTGGGTGATGGTGAGGCCGTAGCCGTCGGGGGTGCGGGTGTAGCCGGTGCGGGGGCGGGCGTCGCCGCGGGTCTCGGTGGGCCAGCCCCGGGCGGACCAGATCTGCATGATCAGGTCGAAGTAGTGGTCGGAGGTGTCGGGGGTGGTGCCGAGCATCCAGTAGCGGATGTCGAAGAACTCCAGGAGGTTGTCCGGATCGGCGGCGTCCCAGGGGAGGTTGACGCCTTGGTGCAGGCCCGCTTTGGGGAGTTCGGGGTGATACAGGACCAGGGACAGTCCGGCGGGCAGGGCGCGCAGGGTCTCGGTGAAGTGCCCGAGCAGTCCTGCACGGACGGCGGCCTGAGTGGATGCCGGGGGCATGCGGTTCCTCATTTCATCGAGTTCTGCGGATCAGGTGGCCGCGGCCGGTGATGATCAGACCCAGACTCTCATACGAGCGGTTGGCGGAGTCGAAGTAGTTGGTGGCGAGGTGGTCGTCCGGGTTCCAGCCCCGGCGGGTGTCGCTGGGCCGGGAGTCGGAGTCGAAGACCGTCGCGCCGAAGCCCGGATCGGTCGGGGCGGGACCGTGGGTGGGCGGCATGAGCAGGGCGGAGTCCCACTCGGCCATGGTGGCGAAGACGTGGTCGGCGATATCGGCCGGGTCGATCCCGGTCAGCCGGAGATCGGCCACGGTGGGCACGCCCGCGCCCAGAGCACCGATGAATACCAGCGCATCGGTATTGAGTTCGTGCCCGTGCCCGGCGCAATGCCCGCCGGTCACGCCGCCATAGGAGTGCGCGATGGTGGTGATCTGTACTCGCTCACCCAGATTGGTGACGCGCAGGCCGTCGTGGAACTCCCGGACCTTCGCCGCGCCTTCTTCCGCGCCGCGCGAGGAGATGGCATTGACCAGTGAGTCCGGGTTGTTGTAAGCGCCGAACAGCAGCGTCGACGTCTCCGCGTCCGGGTCGACGGCCAGCGCGGCCTGCCGGAACTGCTGCAGCGTCTGGACGGCGTAGCCGACACCGCTGCGGCGCCGGAACGCACCGGCCAGCGCGATGGCCACATTGTCGGCCCTATCCGGGTCACCGAGTGCGTAGACGTATTGCAGCTTGTCGTCGAGGTACGACAACAGGATCGGCGGCTGCCCCTGCTGCGGCGGCGTATCCAGGAACGTCAGCATATCGACGATCTGGTCGAACCACGCCTTGGCGTGGTCCCGCCGGTCCTTGGCCGCCTTCAGCTCGTCCGCGGGCAGGGATGGATCCGCCTTGTGTTCCCGCGCGACCCGCTCGTATTCCTGTTGCGCCCGTGCATACGCCTGCTCGGCCGGCGGGCGCAGCGTGGCCAGGGTCCGCCGGTTGTATCTGTCGCGCTCGGCCTGCGGAATGCCGTCCCGACTGCCGAGATACGGATCCCGTTGGTACAGCGCGTCTTTCTCCGCGTCGGACAGCCGTGACCAGTCCTCGTGCAACTGTCGCGGATCGGTGGGCAGCCCGATGTCCGGCACGGGCGCGCTCGCGGTGTTCACCGCCATGCCCGGCGGCCAGCTGTACCACCGCGCACCCGAATCCGGATCCTCGACGAGGTTGTCGGGTTCGGCGCGCCCGTCGTTCTGGCGCCGGAATTCCTGATGCGCCTTGTGCGTGCCGATGTGGAAGGTGTGCAGCGGGGACAGGAAGTCGAGCGCGTCGGCCGCCCTGGCCTCGAGCCGGACCTGTTCGGCGAACTCGCGATCCGGATCGGCCAGATCGGTGTCGCGGCGGCCCACATCGGACAGCAGTTCGCCGATCTGCCGGCGGGCCCGGTCGGTCAACCGGTCGTCGATGATCCGGCGCCGGGTGTCCGCGCCCGGCGTTCCTTCGCGCAATCCGAGCCGCTCCACCAGCGCCAGCGCTTCCTGACGCAGGGCGTCGGACTCGGCCCGTGCGTGCGGCGAGACCTGTGCCAGTTGATCGGCCAGGTGGTGCAACTGCTTGATCCTGCCCAGATCATGCGGGGTCGGCACGGCGTCGGGTGCGGTCCGCCCCGGCCGCAGTACGCTCTCGACCGGCTGCCGCTCCTGGTCCATGCGCCGGGCGAGATCCGAATTGTATTGGTTCAGTAGCCGTTCCGCCGTGGGCGCATAGTCGGGATCGCGCAGCCCGATGTGGTCCATCAGGTCGCGCAGGTCCTGGCGCAGGTTCGGAAGCTGTCGCAGCAGCACCTTGTCCCGGCTCTTGATGATCTCGTCGATCTGCGCGTTCAGCACCCGCATCTCCGCATAGCGGCCGCCCAGGTGACTGGTCAGCCGGGACGGTCGGTCATCGGTCGGATCGGTCAGCACATTCGGATCCAGCGACAGCGTGATCTCGGCCAGTTCGTGGGCGAGCGCACGGACGATGTCCTGATCGCGAGCGCGCGGTGAGACATTGACGTCGTAACCGGTGAGGTTGCCGGAATCGTCTGTGCGCGCGGTGAAGTCGGCGACCGCATTGTCGGTGGTCGGCCCGACGTGCACGGTGACGGGGATGACGCGCCCGTCGTCGAGCCGCACCTCGAACCGGTTCGCGGCGTCGTTCCAGCCGACATTGTCGGGCCGGAGCAGATCGAGGTTGTCCGCGATTCGGCCGAGCACCTCGTCGCGCGTCACGTCGGGCAGGTCCGCGGGCCGGGCGTCGCCGCGGAATTCGCCGATGGGACTGGCGGTTCCGTGCTCGGGCGCCTCCGGTCCGGAGGTCTCCGGGTCGGCGAGTTCGTGCCCCAGCCCGTTGAGAATCTTGCCGAGGGTGGCGTGCGAGGAGTGGAACGACGCGAAGTTGGTCCCGCCGAAGTAGTTCGGGGCCAGATGATCGTTGGGGTTCCAGCCCAGGCGGGTCGGGCTCGGCACCGAGTCCGAGCGATACACCGTCGCGCCGAACGCCGGATCGGTGGGCGCGGGGCCCTGGGTGGGCGGCATGAGCACGACGGAGTCGAACTCGGCCATGGTGGCGAAGACATGCTTGCCGATATCGGCCGGATCCACGCCGGTGAGCCGCAGGTCCGTCACGCTGGGCACGCCCGCGCCGAGCGCGCCGACGAAAACCAGTGCGTCGGTGTTGAGTTCGTGCCCGTGGCCCGCCGCGTGCCCGCCGGTCACACCGCCGTAGGAGTGCGCGATGGTGGTGGTGTTGGCCGGTGGACCCTGATGGGTGGCGCGCAGACCGTCGTGGAACTCCCGGACCTTTCGCGCGCCCTCTTCCGCGCCTTGCGAGGAGATGCCCTCGACCAGCGAGGCGGGATTGTTGTAGGCGCCGAACAGCAGTACCGAGGTCTCCGCCTCCGGATTGACGGCCATGGCGGCCGCGCGCACCTGCTGCAGGATCTGCTTGGCATAGCCGACGCCGCTGCGCCGCCGCAGCGCACCGGCCAGCGCGACGGCCACATTGTCGGCGGTATCCGGATTGCCGAGGGCGTAGACGTATTGCAGCTTGGCGTCGAGGTACGACAGCAGCAGCGGCTGACCGTCGAGCGACCGGTCGAGGAAGTCCAGCATGTCCTCGATCTGGGCCAGCCGCGCGGCATCCCGCGCCAGTTCGGCCTGGTCACGCAGCACATTGAGGGTCTGCCGGTTGAACTGGTCGCGTTCGGCCTGCGGTATGCCATCGCGGCTGCCGAGGAACGGGTCCGCACGATAGAGAGCGGCCTTCTCCGCATCGGAGAGCTGGGACCACTGCTCGTGCAGCTGCTGCGGATTCGTGGCCAGCCCGATGTCGGGGACGGGCGCACTCGCGGTATTCGGATCCATATCCGGCGGCCAACTGTGCCAGCGCGCACCGGAATCCGGGTTTTCGACGATATTGCCGGGCTCGGAAACGGTCTCGGGCGAGACATTCTCGCCGAGCTGGGTCCGGAAGACCTGGTGGGCCTTCAGCACGCCGATATGGAAGGTGTGCACCGGGGACAGGAAATCGAGCGCGTCCGCGGCCCGGATCTCCAGCCGGATCTGATCGACGAACCGCTGATCGGTTTCCGGGAGATCGGCATCGCGGCGGCCGACATCGGAGAGCATCTCGTCGACCCGCGCACCCGCCTGCCGGGTCAGCCAATCGCTGACGATCCGACGGCGGGCGGCCGCGCCCGGCGTGCCCTCACGCAGTCCGAGCCGCTCGACCAGCGCCAGCGCCTCGCGCCGGGCGGCATCGAAGTCCGCCCGCTCCGTCGGATCGGCCTGCCGGGTCTCCGGCGAGATCTGCCCCAGTTGCTCGGCGAGGGCGCGCAGCTGCCGGATCCGGCCGAGATCGTGCGGCGTCGGTTCGGCGTCCAGGTCCACCTCGCCGGGCCGCAGGATGCCCTCGACCGGCATGCGTTCCTGATCCGCGCGCAGGGCGAGATCCGAATCGAACTGGGCCAGTAGGCGTTCCGCGGTGGGCGCGTACGCGGGATCGCGCAGTCCGATGTGATCCATCAGCTCGGTGAGATCCCGGCGCAGCCGCGGCAGGTCGACGGCGAGCCGCTGCTTGTCCCGGCTCTCGATGACCTCGTCGATCTGCGCGTTGAGCACCCGCAGTTCGGCATAGCGGCCACCGAGATGGCTGGTGAGCCGTGCCGGGCGATCCTCGGTCCGATCGGTGTGGACCGCCGGATCGTTCTCGAGGCTGATCTCGGCCACCTCATGGGCCAGTGCACGAACGACGTCCACATCGCGGGCGCGCGGCGAGACATTGATGTCGTAGCCGACGACATTGCCGGAATCGTCTGTGCGCACGGCGAAGTCGGCGACGGCATTGCCGGTCGTCGGCGCGACGTTCACGGTGACCGGGATGACGCGGCCGTCATCGAGCCGCAGCTCGAATCGACCGGTGTCAGCGTCCCAGCCGACGTTCTCGGGCTGAATGAGGTCGAGATTGCCGTCGATCCGGCCCACCACGTCGGCGAGGGTGAGATCCGAGGCGTACGCGGGTCGCGCGTCACCGCGGAATTCGCCCACGGGACTCGCCGTCCCGCGCTCCGGGTCGTTGCCGTCCGGATTCGAAGTGTTGCCGTCCGGATTCGACGTGTTGCCGTCCGGGCTCGGGTTGCTGCGGTTCGGGCTCGGAGTGTTGCCGTCCGGGTTCGAAGCGCCGGCGTCCGCATTCGGAGTCCCGTTGCCCGGACCGGTGTCCGGGTTGGCCGCTCCGCTGCCGGGTGTGCTGCTGGCCGGGGTCCCCGAATCGAGGCCGAGGCCGAGGCTGAAGGGGATGTCCGGTGCCGTCTCCTCGGCCGGTGCAGACTCCTCGGCCGGTGCGGTCTCCGCAGCCAGTGCCGTCTTCTCATTCGATGTCGTGGACGCATCCGGCGTCGTGGACGCATCCGGCGTCGTGGACGCATCCGGGGTCGTGGACGCATCCGGTGCGGTAATCGCATCCGGCTCGGCGGTGTCGGCGGAATTCGGTTGCGCGCCAATCGGACCCGGCTCGTATGGAATTCCGGCGCGGTCGCCGGTGAGCGGCGGGCGGGCGGCGTCCCAGTGGAAGCCGTCCAGCGCGGCCACGTGCGCGTTCGCCTGCCGCCAGGTGGCGGTCGGGTTGGCGCGCAGGAAGTTCGACTCGGCGAGGGCGTCCTGCAGGAGCAGGAGGTCCGCACGCTGCGGGCTGCCGACGAGCAGGCGGTTCCAGGCCTCGGCCACATCGGCGACCGCATCGAACGGCCGGTGCACCCACTGGCCCTCGACCGGATCGCGGGACCAGTGCGAATCCCGCATGAGGTGATCCTTGACCTGCTGGATCTGCTCGGCGGTGAAGACGGGCGGCAGCATGGTGTCGATCGCGGCGCGGAGCCGGTCGCCGAGTACCCGCATGAGCTGCTCGGGCTCGGTGGTCGGCACCGTCCTGAGGTTCTCGCGCAGGTCTTTCGCAAGCTGCTTGGCGTAGTCGGCGTTGTCCTCGCCCAGCATGCGGGCGATCTGGCGGCTGACCTTGTCCCGATCGGCGAAGGTGTTCTCGGCGACCAGGTTCACGGCCGCGTCGAAGAAGTCCGCGAGCTTGCGGCGCTGGATTTCGCGGTACTCACCGAGCAGATCGGCAATGGCGACCGCGTCATTGTCGGGGCCGGTCGCATTGTGGTCGGCGCGGAATCGCGCGTACTGCCGGTCGGCCCACGCCTGGACCCGCGCCCAGCGCTCAGCGGCCTGCTGCCTGCGCTGATGCCAGCCCGCGTCGATCTCACCGGCGTCGGGGACATGCTCGGCGTTCTGCCATTCCCGGATCATCGGCTGCACCTCGGCCGACCCCTTGGGCAACCACGTGGGCGGTTTGAAGCCCGGGCGAATCCGGCTCGGCTGCAACGGATCCGCGAACCAGGTGAACCCGGAAAGCCGTGCGGACTGCACGATGAACACCATGAGCTTGGACGCCGCGTCCGCGAACGGCAGTTCGTAGGTCGGGATATCCGGATCGACCATGGGTTTGCTGCCGCCCACCATATGCGGCAGCAGATCCTGGTTGAAGCCCGTCGGCCGCTGCCCGGTGACCGGATCGACATCCGGATCGACGAAGACGTCCACGACCGCCGCCTGCAGCGGGTCGGTGCCCCAGCCGAATACGCCCGGAATCAGAATCGGGTCCTCGTGCGCCTTCGGCAGGGTCCCCGGATCCCGGTTGCCGGTCCAATCCGGCCGGGTCGGGTCCACGGTGTGCCAGCGACCATCGGCGTCGCGCCAGCGGGTGCTGTTGAATCCGTTCCGCCCGGTGAGCCGGCTGATCCGGGGGCCACGGTGATTCGTCACCGACACCTGGTCGGCGCGGCCGACGGTGACCTGTCGGCGTTCCACGACCGTCGCCGGATCCACCATGGCCTGCGCCACGGTGGCGTTGTGCCGCAAGGCATCCGCCAATGCGGAATCGTGATCGGCGAACGGCCGCCCGCCCACCGCGTCACGCGGGCCGAACACGATGATCCGCCGCGGCTGCCCGTCCACGATCGCCACGCGATCGGTGACCATACGCGCGCCCTCGGTCGCGGCGATCCGCCGCCATTCGCCCGCGATGCGCGCCATCTCGTCCTGTATCCGGCCAATTTCGTTGTGCGACAGGTTCACATCGCGCGCGGCCGCTTCGAGGGCGCTGATATCGGCCGCACGATCCGGGAAGGCTTCGCGCAACCGCTGCACCGTCGCGTCGAGATTGTCGTGGCTCAGCGCATCCTGGTTGACCGAACCGTCGGCGTTCAGCAGCCGCGGGTGCTCGTTCGGCCGAGGCCGGTCGGTATCCCCGTCCGGCCGCTGCGGGTCTGCCGGAGGCGGGCTCGTCTCCGGCTCGTGCGGTGCGAGATCCGAGTCCAGCGCGCCCAATTCCGTCGCGAGGTCGTCACG
This sequence comes from Nocardia sp. NPDC127526, assembly GCF_042672265.1. Taxonomy (NCBI): domain Bacteria; kingdom Bacillati; phylum Actinomycetota; class Actinomycetes; order Mycobacteriales; family Nocardiaceae; genus Nocardia; species Nocardia sp. NPDC127526. The sequence goes on from NZ_JBHXVO010000001.1 coordinate 655,610, forward strand.
GGCGGCACGGCGCGGCTTGATGCGCAGCAGTTCGTCGGCGCGCTCGGCGGCCAGCCGATCCATCTCGGCCGTGACCTCCGCGGTGCGCGGCAGTCCGGCATTGGCGCCGGTCCGTTCCAGCTCGTGAATCCGCTGATCCAGTTCGTGGATCTGTTCGCGCAGTCCGATGACGTCCTCGGCGGCCGCGGTGAGCTTGCGCAGCGCGTCCCGGCGGTGCGCCACCTCCTCCGGGCTGTTGGCCTGCCGCTCCCGGTGCGGGGCCTCGTCGCCGTTGCCGTCGATGTTCACCGTCCGGGTGGCGGATTCGTCGAACAGTCGAAGGACGGTCTCCTGCAACCGTTCCCGGGTGCCGAGGGCGGCCTCCGGATCGCCGATGTCGAGCAGCCGGTCGACCCGGTCGTCGCGCTGTGCCCGCTGGAATTCCAGCTCCCGGACCAGCTCCTTGCGCTGTTGCAACAGCCGTTCGTACTCCGAGCGCGGTGTTTCCGCCTGCTGCCCGGTCTGCTCCGGTTGCGCACCGGCCTCGGGTCCGTTCGCGGCCTGCTCCGGCTGGGGCGCCTGCTCCGGCTGTGGAGCCTGCTGCGGTTGCACCAGAGCTTGCTGCGGTGGGGCGGGCGGCTGCGGCCCGCCCGACGGTGGCGTACTCGGGTTCGGCCCGCCCGAGTCTGGTCCACCCGAATCCGGACCATCCGAATCTGGCCCGCCAGAATCCGGACCATCCGAATCCGGACCGCCAGAATCCGGACTGTCCGAATCAGGTCCGTCCGAATCAGGTCCGGCATTCGTGCCCGAATCGGGCTGCGGCCCGAGCGGAGCCGGCGCGTACGGGATCCCGGCGCGGTCGCCGGTGAGCGGCGGGCGATGGTCGCTCCAATGCGGGCCGTCGGCGGCGGTGACGCTGTTATTGGCGTCGCGCCACGTCGCGGTGGGATTGAAGTGCAGGAAGTTCGATTCGGCGAGAGCGTCTTTCAGCAGCAGGATGTCGGCGGGCAGGGGGCTGCCTTCGAGCAGGCGGTTCCAGGCTTCGGCGACATCGGCGACCGCGTCGAACGGGCGCTGGACCCAGTGTCCGGTCTCCGGATCGCTTCCCCAGTGCGGCTCCCGCATCAGGTGGTCTTTGATCTGCTGGATCTGCTCGGCGGTGAAGGCCGGGGGAAGCATCTCGTCGACGACGGCGCGGAGGCGCTCGTCGAGGACGCGGGCCAGTTCGGCGCGGTCCCCCGCGGGCACCTGGTTGAGGTTCTCGCGCAGGTCCGCGGCGAGTTGCCGTGCGTGGAGCGCGTTTTCGTCACCGAGCAGGCGCATGATCCGCGTGATCAGCTTGTTCGGCTTCTTTCCGGCACGACCGGTGGCGAGTTCGTTCGCGGCATTGATGAACTCGTCCAGTTCGCGGCGGCGGACTTCGCGGTACTCGTCGAGCAGCCGGGTGATGGCGGCGACATCATTGTCGGGGCCGTTCGCGTTCTGGTCGGCGGTGAACCGCGCGTACTGCCCATCGGCCCAGGCCTGCACCCGCGCCCAGTCCGCTGCGGCTTCCCGCTGTCGCTGCTGCCAGCTCTCGTGGATATCCCCGGTGTCGGCGGCGTGATCGGCGGGGTCGAATTCGCGCATCAGCGGCTGAATCTCGGACGCTCCGACATTGAACCACTTGGGCCGCACGAAGCCGGGGCGGATCCGATCCGGCTGGTCGGCATCGGCGAACAAAGTGAATCCCGACAGCTTCGCGGCCTGCACGAACAGCACCATGAGCTTGGATCCCGCGTCGGCGAACGGCAGTTCGTAGAGGGGGCCGTTCGCGTTCATGGGGTCGGGGCCACCGGGGAAGTGCGGGAGCAGGTCCTGGTTGAAGCCCCCCGGCCGCTGTCCGGTGACCGGATCCGGCGCCGGGTCGACGAAGACGTCCACGAACGCGGCCTGCACCGGGTCCGCACCCCAGCCGATGACACCCAGCGGCAGCACCGGCGGCACCGGCAATTTCATCTTTGCGACCTGGTCGGCCAGCGCCGGATCATGCGCGGCCAGCAGCTTGCGCACCGTATCGGCGTGCGCGCGATCGCCGTACCCGAGCTCGCGGAGCAGGTCGATCAAGTCCTGGCGCAGCCGTGGCGCGTCGTGCGCCCGCGCGGGATCCTTGGCCGCCTCGATATCCGCCACCAGCACCCGTATTTCGGCGAAACGGCCGCCGAGGTGACTGGTCATCCGCGACGGGCGATCGTCGGTGGTGTCGGTCAAGACGTCCGGATCGAGTGACAGCGAGATCTCGGCCAGCTCATGGGCGAGCGCGCGGGCGATGTCCTCATTGCGCGCTCCTGGCGAGATATTGATGTCGTAGCCGGTGATATTGCCGTCCGCGTCGGTGCGGGCGGTGAAGTCCGCGACGGCATTGTCGGTGGTGGGTGCGATGCCGACGGTGATGTCGTACGTGCGGCCATCACGCTGCAATTGGAACTGGTTGGTGTCCTGGTTCCAGGTGACATCCGCGGGCCGGATGCGGTCGAGGTTGTCCTGGATCCGGTCGTTGACGGCATCGAGGGTCAGCTCACCCTGGCTGGGCGGGCGTGCGTCGCCGCGGAATTGGCCGATCGGGCTCGCGGTCCCGTGTTCGGGTGGGTCCGTCGGGTTCTGGTCATTGCCCGGCTGGTTGAGCTGATGCCCTTCGCCATTGAGGATCAGGCCCAGGCTGCGATACGACGGGTGCTGGGAGTTGAAGTAGTTGGGGGCCAGGTGGGTGTCCGGGTTCCAGCCCAGCCGGGTCGGGCTCGGGGCGGAATCGGAGTCGAAAACCGTTGCGCCGAAGGCCGGGTCGGTCGGCGCCGGGCCCTGTGTCGGCGGCATGAGCAGGACCGAATCGTGCTCGGCCATGGTCGCGAACACATGGTCGGCATTGTTCTCCGGATCGACTCCGGTGAGCCGCAGATCCGTCACGCTGGGCACGCCCGCGCCCAGCGCGCCGATGAACACCAGGGCATCGGTATTCAGCGAATGCCCGTGCCCGGCCGAATGTCCGCCGGTCACACCGCCGTAGGAGTGCGCGATGGTGGTGACGTTGGCGGGCGTCGGTCCCTGGTGGGTAATGCGCAGGCCGTCATGGAATTCGCGGACCTTGGTCGCGCCTTCCTCCGCGCCGCGCGAGGAAATGCCTTCGACCAGCGCGGCCGGGTTGTTGTACGCGCCGAACAGCATGACCGAGGTTTCGGCTTCCGGATTGACGGCCAGGGCGGCGTCGCGGAGCTGTTCGAGGATCTGCACGGCGTAGCCGACGCCGCTGCGGCGGCGGAACGCACCGGCCAGCGCGATGGCCTGGTTATTGGCAGTGTCCGGATTGCCGAGCGCGTACACATAGCGCAGCTCGGCATCCAGATACGACAGCAGGATCGGCGGCACACCGGGTTTGGGCGGCGCGTCGAGCAGGCTCAGCATGTCGTCGATCTGGGCCAGCCGCTCCTTGGTCTGCTTGACCCGCGCCTCGGCTTCCTTCATCCGATCCGCGGTCTGATTCTGATCGGCCTGAGCCTGCTCCTGTTGCCGGACGGCCTGCTCGTGCGCCTGAACGGCGTCCGCGCGCAGCACGGCGAGGGTCTGGCGGTTGAACCGGTCGCGATCGACCTGTGGAATGCCGTCGCGGGCTCCGAGGAACGGATCCTGTTGGAAGAGAGCGTCTTTCTGCGCATCGGACAGGTCCGACCACTGATCGTGCAATTGCTGCGGATCGGTGGGAATCCCGATCTCCGGCAGCGGCGCACTCGCCGTGTTCAGTTCCATGCCCGGCGGCCAGCTGTACCAGCGCGCCCCGGTTTCGGGGTCGGTGACGATATTGACGGCCTCGCCGCTGTCCGGGATCTGGGCCCGGTAGGCCTGGTACGCCTTCAATACGCCGATATGGAAGGTGTGCAGCGGGGACAGGAAATCCAGTGCGGCCCCGGCCCGCAGCTCGGTGCGGACATCCTCGGCGAACTGCCGGTCCGCCTCGGGGAGATCGGCGTCGCGGCGGCCGACATCGCTGAGCATGCGGTCGACCCGGGTGCGGGTCTGTTCGTTCAGCCGATCGGACACGATCTGCCGGCGCGCGGCCGCGCCCGGGGTGCCTTCGCGCAGCCCGAGCCGCTCGACCAGAGCCAGTGCTTCGCGCCGGGCGGCATCGTATTCGGCGCGCGCGGCCGGATCGCCTTGGCGCGCTTCGGGAGAGATCCTGTGCAACTGCTCGGCCAGCTCGCGCAGCTGCCTGATCCGGCCGAGATCATGCGGCGTCGGCTGGGCGTCGGGATCGGCCTCGCCGGGCTTCAGGATGGTCTCGTCCGGAATCCGCGCCTGGTCGATCTGCCGGGCGAGATCCGAATCATATTGGGCCAGTAGTCGTTCCGCCGTCGGCGCGTAATTCGGGTCATTGAGCCCGATCTGCCGGATGAGATCGGCCAGATCCTGGCGCAGCCCCGGCAACTGCTTGAGCAGCTGCTTGTCCCGGCTGGCCGAGATCTCGTCGATCTGCGCGGTCAGCACCTGCAATTCGGCGTAGCGGCCGCCGAGGTGGCTGGTGAACTGCGACGGCCGGTCATTGGTGGTGTCGGTGACGACATCCGGATTCAGCGAGAGGCTGATCTCGGCGAGCTCGTGCGCGAGCGCGCGCACGATGTCCTGATCGCGGGCTCCCGGTGAGACATTGATGTCATAGCCGAGGAGATTGCCGTCCGCGTCGGTGCGCGAGGTGAAGTCGGCGACGGCGTTGTCGGTGGTCGGGCCGACAGTGACGGTGATGGGGAGGGTCGTGCCGTCGGGTCGCCGCAGCTCGAACTGTTTGGTGTCGTCGTTCCAGGTGACGTCCGGCGGCTGGATGCGGTCGAGGTTGTTCTCGAGCCGGTCGCGCACCGCATCCGGGGTGAGTTCGCCCTGGCTGTCCGGACGTGCGTCGCCGCGGAACTCTCCGACCGGGCTGGCGGTGCCGTGCTCGGGCGGGTCCGTCGGGTTCTGCTCGCTGCTCGGCTGGTTGAGCTGGTGTCCTTCACCATTGAGGATCAGGCCCAGGCTGCGATACGACGGATGCCCGGAGTTGAAGTAGTTCGGCGCCTGGTGGGTGTCGGGGTTCCAGCCCAGCCGGGTCGGGCTGGGTGCGGAATCGGAGTCGAAAACCGTTGCGCCGAAATCGGGATCGGTCGGCGCCGGGCCCTGGGTGGGTGGCATCAACATCACGGAGTCGTGCTCGGCCAGGGTGGCGAAGACGTGATCGCGGATATCGGCCGGGTCGACGCCGGTGAGACGCAGTTCGCTGACGTGGGGGACGCCGGCGCCCAGCGCGCCGATGAAAACCAGTGCGTCGGTGTTGAGTTCGTGTCCGTGCCCGGCCGAATGCCCGCCGGTCACACCGCCGTAGGAGTGCGCGATGGTGGTGACATTGGCGGGCGGTCCCTGATGGGTGACTCGCAGGCCGTCGTGGAAGTCACGAACTGTTTGCGCGCCCTCTTCCGCGCCACGCGAGGAAATGCCTTCGACCAGCTTGGCGGGATTGTTGTAGGCCCCGAACAGCATGACCGAGGTTTCGGCGTTCGGATTGATGGCCAGCGCGGCGTCGCGCAGTTGTTCGAGGATCTGTACTGCGTAGCCGACACCGCTGCGGCGGCGGAAGGCCCCTGCGAGTGCGATGGCCTGGTTGTCGGCGGTATCCGGATTACCGAGCGCGTAGATGTAGTGCAGGTCCGCATCCAGGAACGACAGCAGAATCGGTGGCACACCGGGTTTGGGTGGTGCGTCGAGCAGGCTGAGCATGTCGTCGATCTGGGCCAAGCGCTCCTTGGCCTGATCGACCCGCTGCTTGGCTGCCGCGAGGAGATCGGCGTCCGGATTCGAATCGGCCTCGATCTGCTGCTTGGCCTGCTCCGCTTGCTGGTGGGCCCGAGCGGCTTCCGCGTGCAGCACCGCGAGGGTCTGCCGGTTGAACCGGTCGCGATCGACCTGCGGAATGCCGTCGCGGGCGCCGAGGAACGGATCCTGTTGGAAGAGCGCGTCTTTCTCCGCATCGGAGAGGTCCGACCACTGATCGTGCAACTGCTGCGGATCGGTGGGCAGTCCGATATCCGCGACGGGCGCGCCGTCGGTGTTCAGGTCCATGCCGGGCGGCCAGCTGTACCAGCGTGCGCCGGTATCCGGGTCCTCGACGATATTGACGGCCGCGCCGCTGTCCGGAATCTGGCTCTGGTATTCCTGATACGCCATCAGCGTGCCGAAGTGGAAGGAATGCTCCGGGATCAGGAAGTCGAGCGCGGCGGCCGCCCGGAGCTCGGTCCGGACCCGGTCGGCCAGCTGCTGATCGGCCTCGGGGAGATCGATGTCTCGGCGGCCGATATCGCTGAGCATGCGATCGACTTGCTGCCGCGCGTTCTCGGTCAGCCGGTCACCGACGATCTGGCGCCGGGCGGCCGCGCCCGGGGTGCCCTCCCGTAGTCCGAGTCGTTCGACGAGGGCGAGCCCTTCGCGGCGCAGCGCATCGTGTTCCGGCGATTCCGGTGCGACCTGCCGCATCTGGTCGGCGAGTTCGCGCAGCTGCCTGATCCGGCCGAGATCGTGCGGGGTCGGTGTGGCATCGGGGTCGGCCGCGCCGGGCCGCAGGATGCCCGCATCCGGAATCCGCACCTGGTCCACATAGCGCGCGAGATCCGAATCGTGCTGGGCCAGTAGTCGTTCCGCGGTGGGCGCATAGTCGGGATCATGCAGCCCGATGTGCCTGATCAGGTCGGTCAGGTCCCGGCGCAGGCTCGGCAGTTGCTTGAGCCCCACCTTGTCTCTGGTTCTGGTGATCTCGCCGATCTGTTCGGTGAGCACATGGAGTTCGGCGTAGCGGCCGCCCAGGTGGCTGGTGAATTGCGACGGCTGATCATTGGTGGTGTCGGTCAGGACATCCGGGTTCAGCGACAGCGAGATTTCGGCCAGTTCGTGGGCGAGGGCGCGGAGGATGTCCTGATCACGTGCTCCGGGGGAGACGTTGATGTCATAGCCGGTGAGATTGCCGTTGTCGTCGGTGCGTGCGGTGAAATCGGCGACGGCATTGTCGGTGGTGGGTCCGACATTGACGGTGATGGGCAGAGTGGTGCCGTCGGGCCGTCGCAGCTCGAATTGCTTGGTGTCGTCGTTCCAGGTGACATCGGAGGGCTGGATGAGGGCGAGGTTCTTGTCGTTGAGCCGTTCGCGCACGGCGTCGAGGGTGAGTTCGCCCTGGTTGTCCGGGCGCGCATCACCGCGGAAGTCACCGACCGGGCTCGCTGTTCCGTGTTCGGGCGTCTGCGGATTCGGTGTGTTCTGCGCGGGTGCAGCGTCCGTGTCCGGGGCGTAGACGATGATCATCCGATGCTCGGGCATCGGCGGGTTGAACTTCGCCATTTGCTTGGTATTGAGCTTGTTACTCGCTCCGGCGTCGATGGTGTAGTCGTAGTTGGTGTTGCCGGGGTACGGGAAGTCGACATTCTCCCGGACCTCGAACGGATTCGGCTCGCGCTGTTCGGCGTAGTGGGCCTCGATGGCCTTCCACAGCTTGGTGCCGAGAATGTGGTTGCGGTCGCCGGGTGTGCCGCCTTCCTCCTCCGGCTTCATATCCCACTGGATCTCGATCTGCCCGCCGGGCGCCAGGGTCGCGGCCAGGTTGGCGGCGATGGCGCGGTAGGCGGCATCGGGTAGGTCGGCGCTGACATTGTTGATGTAGATGCGCGCGGCCCCGCCTTCCGGGCCGGCGGTGAGCAGATGGCCGCCGCTCAGCAGGTCGCCGAAGACCATGACGGTGCCGGGCTCGGTGAGCGGACCGGGGTCGAGGATGCCCAGGTCGCGGCGGCGCTGCCCGGCCACCGGGAAGTCGTAGGCGAGTTCGGTCTTGATGACCAGGCCGTCGCCGGAACGGTCGGCGGGCGGAGTCATTTCGACGCCGAAGGCACTGCGACCCACACCGACGTCGATGGTGTGGCCGCCCTCCACCGCGGCGCGCACCGACGGCCGCGGCTCGTGCGGAATCCGGGTGTTGTTCTCCCCGAACACATTCTGGTCGATCGGCAGCCGGTGCTGCGGGCGCGGCCGCGACATGACGTCCACGGTGGCCTTGCCGTCGGCCGGATCGTGCACGACCACCGTGTATTCCACGTTCAGCCCGTGCGCGGTCGCCGCCCGGTTGGCATTGTCGACGCTGCGCAGGAAATCACCGAGCGTGGTCTGGCGGCCGTTGACCGTCAGCTCCCCGGTGGTCTGGTCGATGATGCCGGTGATCCGGTTCGGGGCGTCCGCGAAAGCATCTGCGGCGGCGTACATCCGGGGAATGACGTCCGGACCGAGGGCATCGTGGAACTTCTCCGGCATATCGTCGCGGAACCGCGCGATGGCATGGCGAAGCGCCTCGGCCCGCTCGGGTCCGCGCAGGTTCGGATCATTGATGGCCGCATTGACCGGATCCAGGGCGCCCAGGAGATATTTCACGTTCACCAAGCGGCGTGCGGACTTGGTGCTCGGGTCGAAGAGCGGGTCGAAGATGCGGCGCGCCAGCTCTTCTCGCATGCGGGCGTTGAGCGACATCTGCTCGGCCCGCAGCAGGTCCTCGACGCGGTCGCCGGGAAGGTCGGCGTCGGTACCGGTGAGCAGCTCTCGCAGCTGATTCAGATGATCGGCGCTTGCCTGGTCGAACTGCGGGTTCGTCAGGTTCGGATCGAAGGCGGGCCGATAGGCGTGCAGCCCTTGCTCTTCCAGGTCCAGTCGCCGGAGCAGCGCCGGATTCTGCTCGGCGAGGATGTTCCGCAATGTGTCCGCATGCGCGGGATCGTTGTGGCCGAGGTGGTCCAGCAGGTCGTTCAGGTCCCGGCGCAGGCTCGGAAGTTCGTGCGCCCGTGCGGGATCGGTGACCGCGCGATCGATCTGCGCGGTGAGCACCTCGAGTTCGGCAATGCGGCCGCCCAGGTGCGGGGTGAGTTGCGACGGCCGGTCGTCGGTGGGATCGACGAGGATCTCCGGATCCTGCAACAGCCGGATTTCGGCGAGCTCGTGCGCCAGCGCCCGGGTGACGTCGATATCGCGGGCGCGCGGCGAGACATTGATGTCGTAGCCCGTGACCTTGCCGTTCTCGTCCGTGCGCGCGGCGAAGTCGGCGACGGAATTGTCGGCGGTCGGCCCGACATCGAGCGTGACGGTGAGCGTGCGCCCGTCCGACTCCAGTACGAATTGGCCGGTATCGCGATTCCAGGCGACATTCTCGGGCGTGATGAGCCCGAGATTGTTGCGGACCTGGTCGAGCACGAAGTCCCGGGACAGATCCGGGGTGCCCTCCGGCCGGGCAGTGCCGTGGAAGTCGGCGACGGGACTCGCCGTGCCGTGCTCGCGATCGTCTGTGCGCGAATCGGTTTCCGGATTCTGCTGCGGCGTGCTCATCCCGTCCGGGTCGAAGACGATGACCATCCGCTGCTCCGGCAGCGGCGGCACGATCTCGGCCATGCGCGCGGCATTGAGGTTGTTACTCGCCCCGGCGTCGATGGTGTAGTCGTAGTCGCGGTTACCCGGTCCGTCGAACACGGTGTGCTCGGCAATGTGGAACGGGTTGGGCGCGTTGATATTCCGGTAGTGCTCCTGGAGCGCGTCCCACAGCTTGGACCCGGTGATGTGCCCGCGGTCGCCGGGGGTGCCGCCCTCCTCCTCGGGTTTCATATCCCACTGGAGTTCGATGCGGCCGCCCGGCAGCATGGTGTTCGCCAGTTCCGCGGCTATATCGGCATAGGCGGTGTCGGGCAGATGGGCGCTGACATTGTTGATGTAGATCCGGGCGACGTCACCGGCTCCGGAGTCGCTGAGGATATGGCCGTTGAACAGCAGGTCGCCGAACACCATGACGGTGCCGGGCTCGGTGAGCGGACCGGGATCGAGGATGCCCAGATCGCGGCGGCGCTGCCCGGCCACCGGGAAGTCGTAGGCCAGCTCGGTCTTGATCACCAGGCCGTCGCCGGACCGGTCGGCGACCGGGGTCATTTCGACGCCGTAGGCACTGCGGCCGGTGCCGACATCGATGGTGTGCCCGCCGTCGACCGCCGCCGGAACGGAGGGGCGCGGCTCGTGCGGTATGCGGGTGTTGTTCTCCCCGAACACATTCTGGTCGATCGGCAGCCGGTGCTGCGGGCGCGGCCGCGACATGACGTCCACGGTGGCCTTGCCGTCGGCCGGATCGTGCACCACGACCGTGTATTCCACGTTCAGCCCGTGCGCGGTCGCCGCCCGGTTGGCATTGTCGACGCTGCGCAGGAAATCGCCGAGCGTGGTCTGCTCGCCGTTGATCGTCAGCTGCCCGGTGTTCTGGTCGATGACACCGGTGATCCGGTTCGGCGCGGCGGCGAACGCGTCTGCGGCGGAATACATCTGGTCGAACCGGTCCGGCCCGAACGCCTCGCGGAACGCCTCGGGCATCGAGGCCCGGAACCGGTCGAGGGCGCGATGCAGCGCCTCGGCGCGATCGGGACCGTTCAGGTTCGGATCATTGATGGCCGCGTTTACCGGATCCAGCGCGCTCAGCAGGCTCTGGACATTCACGGTCCGCCGCGCGGGTTTGGCGTCCGCATCGAAGAGCGGGTCGAAAATGCGGCGCGCCAGCTCTTCCCGCATGCGGGCATTGAGCGACATCTGTTCCGCGCGCACCAGTGCATCGATATTGCCGCCGTCGACGTTCTGATCGGTGAGCAACTGCCGCAGCTGATCCAGATGGTCGGCACTGGCCTGATCGAACTGCGGGTTCGTCAGGTTCGGATCGAAGATCGGCCGATTGCTGTGCAGCCCTTGTTGTTCCAGATCGAGTCGCCGGACCAGCGCCGGATCGTGATCGGTGAGCAGTTGCCGCAGCGTGTCGGCTCGCGCCGGATCGTTGCGGCCGAGGTGGTCCAGCAGGTCGTTCAGATCCCGGCGCAGGCCCGGCAATTCGTGTGCCCGCGCGGGATCGGTGGCCGCGCGGTCGATCTGCGCGGTGAGCACCCCGAGCTCGGCGAAGCGGCCACCCAGGTGGGTGGTGAGGCGATCGGGCCGGTCGTCGGTCGGATCGACGAGCACGTCCGGATCCTGCGACAGCCGGATCTCGGCGAGCTCGTGGGCCAGCGCCCGGGTGACGTCCTCGTCGCGGGCGCGCGGGGACACATTGACGTCGTAGCCGGTGATATTGCCGGAATCATCGGTGCGGGCCGTGAAGTCGGCGACGGCATTGCCGGTGGTCGGGCCGACGTCGATGGTGACGGTGAGCCCGCGGCCATCCGGCTCCAGCACGAACTGGTTCGAATCGCGATTCCAGGTGACATCCCCGGGCGTGATCAGCCCGAGGTTGTTCCGCAGCTGGTTGATCACGAAGTCACGGGACAGGTCCGGGGCGCCGTCGGGCCGGGCATCGCCGCGGAATTCCCCGACCGGGGCGGCCGTACCGTGCTCGTTCTGCGCTGTGCGCGCATCGGTTCCGGCATCCGCCGGAGTAACGGCGTCCGGTTGCTTCGGGGTGTGCACGCCGGCCGGGTCGTACACGATGATCATTCGCTGTTCGGGTACCGGCCGCTTGATCTCGTCCATGCGATCGAGCGGGAGATTCTTGCTCGCGCCCGCGTCGATGGAATACAGGTAGTCGGCGTTGCCCGGGTCGGCGAACACAGTGTGCTCGGCGATGTGGAACGGATTGGGCAGGCCGAGGTTCTGGTAGTGCCGCTGCAGCGCCTGCCAGAGATCGGGTCCGGTGATATGGCCGCGGTCGCCGGGCGTGCCGCCTTCTTCCTCCGGCTTCGTGTCCCACTGGATCTCGATCTGGCCGCCCGGCATGAGCGTCCTCGCGAGTTCCGCCGCAATGGTGTCGTAATCGGCGCTGTCCGGATGCGCGCTCACATTGTTGACGTAGATGCGGGCCGCGTCGCCGACGGCGCCGTCACCGAGGACGTGGCCGTTGAAGAGCAGATCGCCGAACACCATGACGGTGCCGGGCTCGGTCAGCGGTCCCGGATCGTCGATGCCGAGGTCGTAGCGGCGCTGCGCCTTGATGGGGAATTCGGAGGCGAGTTCGGTCTTGACGATCAGGCCGTCGCCGGAACGGTCGGCGGGCGGGGTCATTTCGACGCCGAAGGCGCTGCGGCCGACGCCGACGTCGATGGTGAAGCCGCCGTCCACCGCCGCCTGCACGGACGGGCGCGGCTGGAATGGTATGGGCGTGTTCCGGGATCCCGACACATACTGGTCGATGGTCAGTCGATGGACCGGGCGCGGCCGCGCCAGCACCTCGACAGCTTGCCTGCCGTCGACCGGATCATGCAGTACGACAACGTATTCCAGGTTCAGGCCGTGCGCGGTGGCGGCGCGGTTGGCCCGATCCACATCGCGCAGGAAGTCGCTCAGCGCCAGTGGTTCGCCGTTCACGGTGAGACCGGTCGCCGGATCGATCATCGCCGTAATGCGATCCGGACCGTGCGCGAAGGCATCGGCGGCATTGTGCATGCGCGCGAGCGCATCCGGTGGGAAGGCGTCCCGGAAGGCCTGCGGCATGGTGTTGTTCACGAAGTCGTCGACGGCGCTGCGAATGGCCGCGGCCTTGTCCGGTCCGCTGGTGGCCGGGTCGTTGATGGCCGCGTTGATCGGGTCCAGGCTGCTCAGCAGGGTGTCGAGATCGAGTGCGCGACGGGCGGACTTGGCTTCCGGGGCGAAGACCGGCTGGAAGACCCGGCGGGCGAGTTCCTCGCGCACACCCGAGTCCATCGCCATGCGCTCGGCCCGCAGCAGGGCGTCGGCATGGTCGCCGGTCACCAATTGCCGGAGCTGGTCGAGATGGTCGGCGCTGGTCTGATCGAAGCTGTTCGGATCGGCGTCCAGGGTGGCATTGAACGTGGGGCGCAATCCGTTCAAGCCCTGTTGTTCGAGCTCCAGGCGCCGCGCCAGCTGCGGATCGTGCTCAGCGAGCAGGCGCTGCACGGTGTCGGTGTGCGCCGGATCGCGATAGCCGAGGTGATCCAGCAGATCGGCGAGGTCCTTGCGCAGGCCCGGAAGCTCCGCCGCGCGAGCCTGGTCGAAGGTGGCGCGGTCGATCTGCGCGGTGAGCACGTCGAGTTCGGCGATGCGGCCGCCGAGATGACTGGTGAGCCGGGAGGGCCGATCGTCGTTCGGATCGACGAGGACTTCCGGATCCTGCGACAGGCGGATCTCGGCGAGTTCGTGCGCCAGCGCGCGCAGCACGTCCTGATCGCGGGCGCGGGGGGAGACATTGATGTCGTAACCGGTGACATTGCCGGATTCGTCTGTGCGCGCGGTGAAGTCGGCGACGGCATTGTCGGTGGTCGGTCCGACGGCGATGTCGATCGGAATCGTCTGGCCGTCCAGCCGCAGCACCAATTGCTTGGTGTCGATATTCCAGGAGACATCCGCGGGCGCGACGAGGGCCAGGTTGAGCTCGAGCTGCTTGCGGACGAAGCCGAGGTCGAGATCGTGCTCGCCGGTGCGGGCATCGCCGCGGAAGTCGCCGACGGGACTGGCGGTTCCGTGCGTGGGATCCCCGGCCCGCGAATCGGTTTCCGCATCCGGCCGGGCGGGCGCTCCGGGCTGGCGCGCGCCGTCCGCGCCGGCCGGGTCATAGGTGATGACCATGCGATGCTCGGGCTGCGGCGCGCTGAACGTGCTCATGAGCGCGTGGTTGAGGTTGTTGCTCGCGCCCGCGTCGATGGTGTAGTCGTAGTCGGTATTGCCCGGCGGCGGGAATGCGGTGAACACCTCCATCCGGAAGGGGTTGGGGACGCCCTCGTTCCGGTAGTGGTGCTCCAGCGCCGCCCACAGCTTGGTGCCGTCGATATGCCCGCGGTTGCCCAGCGGCTCGCCGTCCTTGTCCGGCTTCATATCCCACTGGATCTCCACGCGCGCGCCCGGAGCGAGGGAGGCGGCCAGGTTCGCGGCCATGGGGCCGTAGGCGGAATCGGGCAGATGGGCGCTGACATTGTTGATGTAGACGCGCGCCGTATCCCCGCCGAGCAGGTTGCCGTTGGACAACAGGTCGCCGAAGACCATGACGGTGCCGGGCTCGGTCAGCGGCCCCGGGTCCATGATGCCGAGGTCGCGGCGGCGCTGCCCCTTGACGGGGAACTCGGAGGCGAGTTCGGTCTTGATGACCAGGCCGTCGCCGGAACGGTCGGCGGGCGGGGTCATTTCGACGCCGAACGCGCTGCGGCCGACGCCCACGTCGATGGTGTGCCCGCCGTTCACCGCCGCCGGCACGGAATCGCGCGGCTGATGCTGAATCGGGGTGTTGTCCGGTCCGAAGAGGTTCTGGTCGATCGGCAGCCGATGCTGCGGCCGCGGGCGGGACAGGATTTCGACGCTGGACTTTCCGTCCACCGCATCGTGGATCACCACGGTGTATTCGAGGTTCAGCCCGTTCTGCGTCGCGCCCCGGTTGGCGGCGTCGACGGAGCGGAGGAAATCGCCGAGCGTGGTGGTCCGGCCGTTCACGGTCAGCGTGCCGGTCGACGTGTCGATGGAGCCGGTGATTCGATTCGGTGCGTCCGCGAAAGCGTCTGCGGCGGAATGCATCCGGGCGAGGCGATCCGGGCCGAAGGCATCCCGGAACTGCTGCGGCATGGCGTCGTGGAAGCCGTCGATGGCGCGATGCAGCGCGTCCGCCCGATCCCGTCCCTGCGTCGCCGGATCGTTCATGGCCGCGTTGACGGGATCCAGGGCTTTCAGCAGGGTGTCGAGGTCGACGGTGCGCCGTGCGCCCTTGGCGTCCGGGGCGAACAGCGGATCGAAGACGCGCCGCGCGAGCTCCTCGCGCATGCGGCCGTCCAATGCCATCTGTTCGGCGCGCACGACGTCATCGACGAAATCGCCGCTCAACTGCTGCTGCAACTGGGCGAGGTGATCGGCCGCGGCCCGGTCGAAATCGGCGTTGGTCAGGTTGGTGTCGAAGGTGGGCCGGTGCTGGAGCAGCCCCTGCTGCTCCAGCACGATCCGGTGCGCCAGCAAGGCGTCATGATCGGCGAGGATGGTGCGGACCGTATCGCCGTGCGCGGGATCGTTGAAGCCGAGTCGATCGAGCAGATCGTTCAGATCCTTGCGCAGCCGCGGTAGATCGTGCGCCCGCGCGGGATCGTTCACCGCGGCGTCGATATCCGCTGTGAGAACCCGGATTTCGGCGAAACGTCCACCGAGGTGAGTGGTCAGCTGGGCAGGGCGGTCGGAGGTCGTGTCGATCTCGACGTCGATCTCGGGATCGGTGGACAACCTGATCTCGGCCAGTTCGTGCGCCACCGCCCGCACGACATCCACGTCCCGGGCCCGCGGCGATACATTGATGCCGAAGGACCCGTCGTCCCGCTGGAAGAACTCGGCGACCGCATTGTTGCTCGTCCACTCGACGACGACGGTCACCCGTTGCCCGTCCGGCAGCACGAAATGGCCCATATCGCCGTTCCAGGCGACGCCTTCGGGCGTGATGAGCGCGACATTGTCGCCGATGCGGGCGCGGACGCGCGTCTGGCTGAGGTCCGGCTGGTTGTCGGGGCGTGCGGCGCCGTGGAAATCGCTGACCGGCCCGGCCGCAGCGAGAGCGTATCTGTCTCTCGGGGAACGGTTTCCGGTATCCGAATCCCGATTCGGGGTCGAGATGTCCACGGGGAGCACCGGTATCACCTGGACGTCGTCCTGGTTCGGCTCGCTCTGCCGCCGGTCGGCATCGGCGATCGGCGCGGCGGTGGGGTCGACGCCGGTGCGGGCGGCCTGGACCGGCCCGGAATCGCCGGGCAGGGAACCGATATCGCTGACCGAGGCGCGGGCGGTGGGCGCCGAGACATCGGTGGTGGGCTTGGGTACCGTGCCGTCGGCCGGGCTGACGGGGCGGACGTCACGCACGGCCGAGGCCTTGGGATCGGCGGGTCCGGCGGCGCGATCGGTCGCGGGATTCGCCGGGTTGTTCGGCGTCGTGGCGTTCGAGGTGGCCGGGCTGGACGTGGCCGGACTGGACGTAGCCGGACTGGATGTCGTGTTGCCGGTCGTCGGGTTGGTCGTCGTCGTGCCGGTGGTACCGGTCGGCCCGGTCGATGCCGCGGGCGTGCCCGCCGTGGTCGCGGCCATGGACGGCCCGCCGGAGGTGGCGGGCGCGCCCATGGCGGGGGCTACCGAGCCCGGTTGCGTACCCGCGGTGGTGTTCACGGTGTTCGCCGCATCGGCACTGCCGACCGGACCCGCATCGCTGCGTGCGTTCACCCGGGACTCGGGATTCGAATCCCCGGTGGTTGCGGGGGAGTCGACGGGCTTGCCGGTCGTATCGGCGGCGGAGGGAGCGTTGACGTCGCGGGCCGGGCTGCTCGGTGAGCCGTCGCCGGAGTGCTGCGTGGCGGGCGAGCTCGTTTCGCCGCCCTTGGCATCGGGTGCCGCCTCCGGGCGGTCATTACGGCCGGCCGCGCCGCCACCTTCATTGTTGTTCGCGTTCGGGCGATCCGAGGTATCGGTGCGCCCGGTGTCGCGGCCGGTGTCGTGCGGCGAGGAGGTATCCGGCGTACCGGTGCTCGCGCCCTGCGGGTTCGTCTGCAGGCCACCCGGTTGCTGTCCGTTGGCGGCCGGGGCGTTGGTGTTGGTGTTGGTGTCTTGCCCGTTGACGCCGGTCTGCCCGTTGTTGTTCTGGCCATTGGCGGCCGGATCGCCGGCATTCTGGCCGGGTGCGTTCGAGCCCGGCGCGTTGGTGTCGGAGCCGACGTTGGTATTCGCGCCGGGCGCGTTGGTGTCGGAGCCGACGTTCGTATTCGAGCCCGGCGCGTTGGTGTCCGCCCCCACGTTGGTATTCGAGCCCGGGGCGTTGGTGTTCGCGCCCCGGCTGCCGTCGTTGCCGAACCGACCGCTGTGTTCGTTGTTGCCGAAGAAGCCGTGGACCGCGCTCGGCCCGGCGCCCGAGACGGCGCCACCGGTCAGCGAGCGCGGATCGAATTCCCAGTTGTTGTAGATCAATCCGGTCGCGAGCCAGGCGGCGCCCGCACCGCCCGCACCCGCGGTCGCACCGGTCAGCAGGCCATTGATGGCGCCCCCGCGCCCGCCCATCCCGGTGTTGAACACCTTTCCCGCACCGAAGCCGAAAGCGCCACCGGCACCACCGGCGATGGTGGAGATGACGGCATTCTGCTTGAGCGCGTCCATGTCATAGGAGTCGATACGACCCTTCTGCTTCTGGTAGGTCTGGACCGCGAATTCCTGCGAGAGGCCCTGGCCGAGTTCCTGGGCCCCCTCTTTGGCGATCGCGAACGCCAGTTTGGGGGCGATCTCCTTCAGCAGCTCCTTGGTGATGCGCTGGCCGATGATGCTGCGGATCCGGGCGATCAGCTGCTGGGTCAGCAGCCGGAAAGTGACGCGCCCGCGGGCGACCGCGAAGGCCCACCGTCCCGGCGCGAACATCGGGGGGATCAAGGCCGCGAGGAGCTCGGCGACCAGCCAGCCGCCTGCGATGTAGAAGTTGAGCTTGGCCGCTTCCAGTTGGTCGCCCATGGTGTCGGCGGCCGAACTCAGCGTGCGGTAGTGGTCGGCGAGTTCCTTCAGTGAGCCGTGGCCTTTGCCGTCACCGTCCCGAAGCGGGGTGACCCACTTCAGGATCGCCTCACCGCCCTGGCCCTCCGGGTACGCCTTCTCGACCGCCTTGATCAGCGCGTTGAGTTCCGGCATCAGCTCGTCGACCTGCTTGGCGGCGCCCTCGAACTCGCGGGCCATCTCCCACATGAGGTCTTCGTTGCCGTGCGGCCAGTCGGATCCTACGATCCATTCCACCCACTCCAGCCAGGACGGAAACTCCAGAGCCACAGCACACCTCAGCTCTCGGCTAGGCGAATAGCGTTGCGGTGCGCCATCAGTGCGCTGTCCGAGGTGCAGGCGCCATCCGAGTACCGCCTACCACGAGCCCCCTTTGATCCAGGTTCCGCATGAACGCCTGCCGGTGTAAGTGCTGATCTTGACGAGTCCGACTGTGCCACAACGACGCATGTGAACTCAACACGAACGGGAAGTGGGGCAGCGGGTTTCGAGTAGCAGAACATTCGGGTACTCCGCCGCGGCCCCGACGGGCGTCCACGGCCGGGCCTGCGTCGCTGATGGGGGCCGTGCCCGAGCCCCCGGCGGTGGTAGTGTCCGGCCGTATGAGCGACATCTCGCAGGCGCGTGCCGAGCTGGACCGGCTGGGCGAATCCCTGCGCGCGCAGCTCGTCGAGCTCATTACCGAGCTCACGCCGGGTGCCGATCTCGACCTGCTGTTTCTCGATGAACCAGGCATTGTCGACTGGCATGAGCCGTTGAAGTATCGGTACTCCGCCGACTCCTTCCGTGGTGAGCGCGCGGACGTGCCGGCGGCGGAGCTCGTGCGCCGGGCCGAGGCGCAGCTCACGACCGCCGGCTGGCAGGTGACCGAGACGCGGGAGACCGGCGCGACCGAGCGCACCGTCGTCACCGGCACCCGCGACGGCAACACGATCGAGATCCAGGTCGGCGAGCACACGCCCACCGTGTATTACAGCGGTCACACCCCGGCCATGGCCTTGCAGGCCGTGTCGACTTTCGAATGGCCGGACCCGGTCAAGACGGCCGAGACCGTCACACCCGGACATGTGCTCTGCTACGAGTGCGACGGCCTGGGCTGGTGCCCGGAGTGCGGCGGGCGCGGCTGGCTGCCCGATGCGGCCAAAGGGCGCGTGAAATGCCCCGAGTGCCATCAGGAGCGGGTGTGCCCGATCTGCCGCGGCGCTGGGGAACTCGCCATCTCGCAGCTGTCGCCGTACCAGCGTGGGTACTACCCGCAGTTGCGTGAAGGCGAATGACGCAGCGCCGCCGCCGGATTCACCAGCCCCGGTCGGTGGCATCGGCGGCCCCGGTATCGGACCGCCAGTCGTCGAAATCCACCGAGTTGGTGAATTCCGCTGCCGGTTCGGCCTTTTGGCTGAGCCGCTCGCGCGAGTTGGGGGCCGCGAGTGAAGCCGGAATATCGAGCGGCGCCTCGGGCTCCAGATCGGGAAAGCCCTCGAACAGCTCCGACAGCTTGGGCGCCTTCATGCGGTCCTCGGTGATGGGCCGCATCAACTCCTCCACCTTGCGCGCCACCTCCGCGGACGCGCTCTGCGCGGCCGTGGTGACGGCCCGCGCGATCTCGTCATAGCTCAACTCGTCGATGCTCGCGGAGAACTTCGTCGCGATCACGATGCCGTCGGCATTGACGGTGACGGTGACCCGCCCGCTCGAGGCGGTGGCGCTCGCTGTCAACCGGGCCCGCTTCTGGGATGCCTCGGCGATGGCCCGCATCTGCTGGGTGAATCCTTCGAGGATGGACGCCGTCGCGGGATTCCCGAATTCCATGGACATTCGAAATCTCCGAACTACTTCGTCTGACGCTTGAACCCGGTTTCGTTGGTTTTCTCGTCGTTCTTCAGGCGTCCGCCGCCGTCGGTCAAGTTGGTCGCCAGAGTGTCGAACGATGTCGAGATATTGTCCGACCCGGTCGCGATGTTCGTGCTCCCGGTCTTGAACCCCTTCTCACCCTCGGCGAACTTGGCTCCGAAATCGTCGTCGCCCCACGCCGCCTCGCCCGGCGATACCGCCCGCCGCGCGGTCACCGCGACATCGGCCAATCCATCCCGGATCGTCCTCGCGAGCTTCGAAATCTCGCCCACCGCATCCGCATCCGCATGCACTCTTCTTCCGGACATTGCGGTCCCCTTCCGGGTCGAAAGCCACCTGCGGCCAGCGCAGTGCGACCGATGCCGTACACAACGAGATCGACTTTGCCACAGCGCCACAGTGCATACAACGTGAACAGCGATTAACGGCTAGTCACCGCCAGCACTGGAAAGATGCCCATCCCACACCTACCGTTAAGATCACCAACGCCACGGGACCCCGCGCGGCATGATGGCAGCGCACCGCCATCACGAGGAAAGGATTCGGCGTGCCAGACGTTCTGCCCCTAGCCCGGACCAACGCGGAAGCCCGCCTCTACATCAGCCTGCAGCCCTGCCCCACCTGCGGCGAACCCAAATGCACCTTCCGCAGCTCGGTGGTGAATATCGAAGGCGTCCTGGCCAGCCGCTATACCGGCCAGTGCCCCCGCTGCGGCAGCGAGCGCGAATACCGGTTCCGCATCCCCGACGAGGTTCTCCCCCCGCCGGCCGGCTCCGTCCGCTACGGCGAGGACAACCCCTCCGAACTCCTCGACCCCGGCCTGTGGCTCTGGTACTCCGACGCGGTGGCCCGCGCCATCCCCGCCGATCCCGCGGGCCTGGACGACGCCGCCCTGCGCACCAACCGCCATGCCCTGGCCACGGCCGTCGCCGCCGTCGAGGAAGTCCTGAAGTTCCTCCCGCCCGCCACGGAGCGAATCCCCCTTTCCGCCTTCACCTCCGCGGACGGCCTGGCCATGTACGAACGCGAACCCGGCCGCTTCACCCGCACCCGCCTCACCACCCTGCGCGACCATTACGCCGCCCAACTCGCGCGCTGGTAGCTCGGTCACCGGCTGATTGTGGGTGTCGAACCCCTTGCGGGGCTTTGAATCTCGTGCTTGCCTTGGATTCCCCGAGAGGCTGAGCCGCACCGAGAGGACTTGCCGCCGTGTCGATTCGCCGCGCCGACCCGCTGGGTTCCGACTACCGTCCGGCCCTGCTGTCGGTGCGGCTGATCTTCCTGCTCAGCGGCTCGATATTCGCCACCTGGGCCGCACGGATACCGACGGTGAAGGACGCCTTCGGCCTCGATGAGGCCGGTCTGGCGATCGTCTTCGCCGGGCTGAACACGGGTGCCATCGCCGGCCTGCAACTGGGCAAGTTCGTCACGCTGCGCTTCGGAAGCAGGGCGACACTGAGATTCGCGGCGCCGGTGTTCGCGGTGTGCCTGCCCGGGCTGTTGGTAGTGCCCAATCTGATCGGATTGACCATCGCGGCAGTGGTTTTCGCGCTGTCGAACAGTGTTGTCGATGTGGCGATGAATGCCCACGGCGTCGCGGTCGAGAAGGTGAGCGGCCGCGCCCTGCTATCGGGAATCCACGCCTACTTCAGCCTCGGCTTGATCGTGGGTTCGCTGCTCGGCGCCGCGGCCGAGGGGGCCGATATCGCTCTGGCCCCGCACTTCTCGGCCATGGCACTGCTCGCGATCGCGGTAGCGGTGTGGTGCACCAGCCGATTGCTGCCCTCGACGGCCGACCGCCTCGACAGCGTGGACGCCACCGAGGGCGGCGGCGGCTGGCGCTGGCCGAAACAATTGATCGTGCTCGGCCTGCTGGCTTTCTGCGTGGCGCTCGCCGAAGGCGCGGCCAATGACTGGGCGGCGGTCTACCTGCGCGACGAAACCCACGCCAGCAGCACCCTGGCCGCCGTCGGCTTCGCGATCTTCGCCGGATCCATGACCATCGGCAGACTGGCCGGCGACCGACTGGTCGCCCGCTTCGGCCCGGTCCGCCCCTTCCTCGTGGGCACCCTCACCGCCGGACTGGGACTGGGCGCGGCGCTCCTGTTCGGCAGCACCATCCCCGCCCTGATCGGCCTGGCACTGCTGGGCTTAGGCATCTCCTACACCCTGCCCCTGACCTTCGCCGCCAGCGGCCGCGTACCCGCCATCGCCCCCGCCCGCGCCATCGCCAATGTCTCCATCCTCGGCTACCTCGGCTTCTTCACCGGCCCCGTCCTCATCGGCTTCGTGGCCCACCGCCTGGGATTGGCGATCGGTCTCGCAGTCCCCGTCGCGGTCCTGCTCCTCGCGGCCCTGGGCTCCCGCGCCCTCCGCGCCCAGCCTCAGGTCCCGGTAATCACCCGCACCGCGAGCTGCTGAGTAGCCTCATCCACCTCGCCAACCCGGAACCCGCGACCCACAATGTGCCGCACCAATTCCGGTTCCGGCGCCAACCCATGCTTGAGCAGATAATGCGGTACGGCTCCGGCCCACACCCACACCCCGTCGGTGCGGAAGTTCAACGGCACGTCCCGATCGGCGGGCGCGAACTCATCGATGTCCGTGCTGCGCGCCGCCAAGACCACGGGCGCGGATTCCAAGTACGCCAATAGTGCGTCCCGCATCTGCGGATTCACCGGCGGCCGTTCGACAATCGGCTTCCCCTTTGCATCCTTCCCGTCATAGACCTTCGCCATGCGCGGCGGCTCAACGGGTTTGGCCAGGGGCGCCGGTGCGGTCAGAGGTGTCGCGTTGTGCCCGAACGGTGTCGGCATAGGGGCCGGGATGTAACCCGGCATCTGCGGAGGTAGGTGGCTGCCTTGCATGGGAGGTGACACCGGCCCGGCGGGAACCGGCTTCGACACCGCGCCCGCAATAATCGCGCCGATCGGCAGCAGGGCGGCCAACAACAGGATGTACCAGGAGAAGTGCATTTCCCGCTCGGAGCCCCCACCGTCCCCGAGCGGGGGAACCAGATTCAGCGCACGAACCAGCGCCGTACCGAAGATCAATCCAACGATCACCGACGCGGCGAGCCGAATCCCCCGACCGCGCGGCTCCCTCCCGGCGAACAAGATGACCGCCATGACGAAAGCCGCCGGGACAGTGAGCAACAGCGGCAGCCCCGTGCTCTTCAGAAAACCACCGAAGAGCCCCGAGCCATACCCAAAGTATTGGTACAGAACGATACCGACCACTGACAGCAGCGCCGTACCGATGAGAAAGGCACCCACCCCCGTAAAGGTTTCGCTCCCGCGCCCCGCCGGATAGGGCAAACGCGGTTGCCCGTCGGCACTGACGGCTCCGCCCGCAATCGCCGCGATCGACAGCAGCACGGTCACGACGAGCATCCAGAATCCACCCCCCGGCTCGATCCCTTCATTCCCCCATTCGATGAATGTCCAAATCAGTTGGTAAACATGCGAAAACCCCAGTCCCAACGCCATTCCTGCCCCGACCCCGGCGAGCCATCGCGCCACCCGATTTCCCCGCCCGGCCACCAACAGCACCCCGGCCACCCCCGCGAGTCCCGCACAGACCACAAACGCCACACCAGCGACAGTGAAGCTGGTGCTCTCGTATTTTCGGGTCGAACGGGACCCCCAAGCCGACCACCCGTCGCCGTCCAAGTCGGTCAGCGTCACAAATGAGGCAGCGAAAACCAGCACCGCAATCCCGAGTAGCAGCCCACCCCAAGCCCGCTCCGCGGAACTTCCCCGCCCGCCACCCCCACCCTGCGGTGGCGCGATGCCCGGCGCCGGCGCGAATGGATTGGGTAACGAGTCAGGCCCCTGAAAACTGCTCACCCTCAGGGACCCTAAGCGATTCGGGGTTGATGCCGCACTTCGTGGGTGCGGGCTCTATTAGTTCCATCCGGAATAGGTTCTGCTACAGTCGATCCGGTTGCGACCGTGAGTAGGGGCACGGATTCGGCAGGGGCGCAGCGTATTTCATCATGTCGTGGATCGGCAAGGGGGTTCTTTCGTGAAGAGCAATTGGCAGTCCAGCAAGATCCGGGCCGCGCGTTCCCACCAGGATCTGGTGTGGTCGAGTTCGGTGAACGACCTCAATGTCGTCGCGCGAGACGGCAAGGAGATCGTCCTGGATGACGGCCGGCGGATGGTCGAGTTCGTGAGCTGCTCCTATCTGGGTCTCGAAACGCACGAAGATCTCGGGGTTGCGGCCGTGAACGCCATAGCGCAGTTCGGTGTTCAGCTATCCGTGGCTCGGACGCGCATCAAGGTGGATCTCTTCGACCAGCTCGAGGAGCGGCTGGGTGCGATCTGTGCCGGTGCGCACGCCGTCGTCTTCAACTCGGTGACGGCCGCGCATCTGGCGGTGTTTCCGCTCCTCGGTTCAGGTGAGCTGCCAGGGTTCTCGCTGCGCCGGAATGGACCCGTGTTCGTCATGGACCGAACGGCACACGCCACGATTCAGATCAATCGCGGACTGCTCGGGCAATTCGGTGAGGTACTCCGGTGCGATTTCAATGACAAGCAGGCCCTTTCGGAGCTCATCCGGAGGTGCTCGGGTGACAACAGGACCGTCATCACCATCTCCGACAGCGTGGGCTCCATGGGCGGCGTCGTCGACATCGCATGGCTGCTGGCCGAATTGGAGAAGGTCGACGGATACGCATACGTCGATGACGCACACGGCACCTCCGTATTCGGGCGCTTCGGATCCGGGTACGCCCTCCGCTCACTGGACCACGTCTTTCCGGAACGCCTGATCCTGGCGGGCTCCACCTCGAAGGCGTTCGGCGCGACCGGAGGATTCGCCGCCCTCCCGAAGCGGGGTACGGCGGATTTCATCAAACGCCATTCCGTCTCATACGCATTCGGCGGCCCGCCCAGCCTGCCCGGCATCGCGGCCGCCGTCGCCTCGGCAGCCCTGCACCTCGATGGAGAGGTCGAACGTCGCCAGCGCACCCTCCAGGACCGCATTCGTCTCTTCGACGAAACCGCTCCCGGAGAGATCATCAACCGAGGCACCGAGATGCCGATCAGGGGCATTCTGATCGGCGATGAATCCTCGGCGGTCGAAAAAGCGCGTGCCCTGCATTCCCGTGGCTTCGCGACCACGACGGCAATGTTCCCCACCGTGCCCCTCGGCGAAGCAATGCTGCGAGTCGCACTCTCCTCCGAGCATTCCCCCGAACAATTGCGTGCGTTCACCGCGGCTCTTGCGCAGGTTCGGTGACCACGGAGCGCGTGAGCCATCGCGCGGCCAACTTCATTGTGGTGACAACGATCGCCGTCGTCACCACCCTGTCCCTGGACATGATCGTCCCCTCCCTCACGGTCATCAGCCGTGACCTGGCAACGAGCTATCCGAATGCCCAGCTCACGATAGGCGTCTTCCTTTTCGCCTATGCCTTCTCCCAACTCACCGTCAACAGCGTGACCGCGGTCCTGGGCGAAAAGAAGGCCCTCGTCTGCGCGTTGCTGCTCTACACCGTCGGAAGCATCGTCTGTTACCTCGCCCCGAGCATCATCGTCCTGTTGGTCGGCCGAGTCCTACAGGCCCTGGGCTCCGCGTACGGTCCGGTGCTCGCCCGAGCCATCGTTCGCACACAGTTCGAGGGCAGTGAGCTCAAATCCAAACTCGCCGACCTCGCCACAGTGGCGGCAATCGTGCCGATCATCGCCCCCATCCTCGGCGGCTACCTGACCGCGGTCTCGGGCTGGCGATCCAACTTCATCGTTCTCATTGTGTTCGGAATAGCCGCCCTGCTCACCGTGCAATTGCTGTTCAGATTCCAGAACGGCCAAACGGTGAACCGTTCCCGAGGCTCACTCGACACCCTCACAAAGCTGTTCTCGGACAATGGCTTCCGCTCAGGACTGATCCTCCTCAGCGCCACCTATTCAATGATCTTCGTCTACGTCTCGCTGGCCCCCCGCATCTGCGTCGAGGACTACCACCTGGAGCCCCACCACTTCTCCTACCTCTTCGGCATGTCGATAATCCTGTACCTCCTGGGAACCCGCCTCGCGACAGTCCGCTTCCTCGAGGGAAAATCACGTTGGTTCTCGCTGCTAACGCTCGTCGCGAGCACCCTCGCCCTAACAGCCGCCCTGAGCCCGAAATACCTCGTCATCCCCTTCGAAGTCTTCGTCCTCTCGGCCTGCCTGTTCAACCTCTCCGCCGGCTACTTCTTCCCCCTAGGCCAAAGCCTCCTACTATCCGGCCAAAAGAACATCTCCGCCGCCGCCTCCTCCTACGGCAGCTTCGTCCAAACCGTCTCAGCAGCCCTGATCAGCCTGCTGGCGACCTACCTGAGCAACAGAACAGGCGCCTACATCGCCGTCTTCGCCTGCGCAATGCTCACCGTCGGCATCCTTCAGCATGCTGTTGCCTCGTCAGCTAGGTGGCAGACGAAGCGATGACCTGATCCAGCCACTTGCACAGCCAATTTCTGAAGAGGGAGTAGTCGGCGCTGTGGGTGAGGAAGACCGGGTTGTCACCGGCAGTCATGCGGCCGATCTCGTCGAAGCCGACCCCCTTTCGGCTGAACCGTAGGAAAGCCATGCCCATCGCCAAAGCAAGTGCGAGGGCGTCATGCTGCATGGTGCCGGGGTGGAAGTTCGCGAACCACTGATCCAAATGTGCGCGGATCAGTTCCCAGGGTCCTCCGGCGCCGGCGATCATCTCGTATTCGATTGAGCTGGAGGTGATTTCATTCTCCGGGTGGAACGTGATATCCGCGGGCATGATCCAGATCCGCATTCCGGTGCCGAGTACGGTTCGGGCAGCAGGGATGTCGAGACGGATGTTGTGCTCGGCGCGATCAGCGTGACGGTAGTTCAGTTCGCCGCCCATCTGTGTGACGATCAGGCGCTTGGTGGCATCCGGGATCTCGGTGATCACTGTGGCGAGGTTGGACATCGGCCCGATGCTCAGCCAGCGCACCAGGCCACCGCCGGCCTGCTCCAGTACATCTCGAACAGCCGCAACGACATCGCCGTGCTGGGCCGCAATGTCTTCCGGTATGAGCCCGTCCGCCGCCCAGTACGCATCGTTCCCGAGGTCCTTACCAGCTACGACATGGACGTCCTCGCGGCCCAGTAAGTCCAGCAGGTGCCGGGCCAGCCTGGCCCGCCGCCCGTCGTGTTCATCGCTGGTAATCACCAGCGCCAACTCGGGCAAGCCGGAAGCAACGGCGAGCGCGATCGCATCGTCGGGATCGCCACCGATGTCGGTGTCCACGACCAACGGCATCGAGGACGGCGGTGGCAGCAGATCGGGAATCGCGGCAAGCCGTGCCGCGGTCCGGTGAGGCCGATACTGCGCGCCCGCTCGGCCAGCGCATCACGCATCTCGTTGGTCGACAACTCCCGCGATTCCTCGCCCCCGGTCATATCAGGCATTCTCCAGCCGCACCTACGCATGATCTTCATGGATTCGTTGAGAAAGTCTGAAATGTGATGAGCACCACTGCATTTGACCAGGTCAGCGGCTGTGTCGTTGAATTCATGCGGTTCATGAATCACAAGGGACAAGGGGGGTTTCATGGCGATCAGCCGAAACACCGGACATGCACGTCGAATCGCCGCACTGGGTGCGCTGCCGATCGCGTTGGCGGTGATGTGCGCGGGTCAGGCATCCGCTACGCCGGTTCCGCCCAGCGCGCCGGTCAGTCAGAGCGCGGTCGTCGCCGGTCACGCCGTGACGATCCTGGACGCGAACACCATGACCATTGACGGACATGTTGTCACGGTGAACGGCGCCGACGTCCGGGTCGACGGTCAGCCCGTCACATTCCGCACCGCGGCTGCGCCGGGTCCGGACATCACCACCATCGCCGCGCCCGCCGACTTCGACCCGAACAAGGTCGGTACCGGCGCGCTGATCGGCGCGGCGGGCGGCGCGGCGCTCGCCGGCATTCCGGCGGCCGTCGTCGGCGCGGTGCCCGGCGTTGCCATCGGCGCCGTCGCAGGCGGCGTGGCCGGATTCCTGATCGGTATCGGCACGGTCGCAGCGGGCACATTGATCACCGCAATGGTCGGCTGCGCCACCACGGGCTGCATCATCGACGTGCCCGTCTTCATCGCCGGCCTCGCCGCCGAAGCCGCCACCGCGCTTCCTGCCATCGCGATCGGCGCGGTGCTCGGCGGTGTCGCGGGCGGCGCTATCGGCGCCGCCGTATTCGGCCTCCCGGCCGCCGCCGTCGGCGGGCTGGTCGGCGCCGGTGTCGGCGCGGGCGTGGGTGCCGCTGCCCCGCAGGCGATCCCGTAGTCGCCACCGACTCTGACCGCACATTCGGTGGCGGCGAACCCGGCGCTGTTCCGTCGGATTCGCCGCCATTCGTACTTCGGAGAAGGCAGCGAGGCAAAGGCGTGGTGCACCTCACCTCGGCGGGAAGTCGGGAGCCGGGATCGGCCACGTCCACCCGTTTCGCTCACGAATCTCCAGGAGTTGTGCTCGCCTGCTGCACGAGTTCTGAGTGATGCTGGTGCCTTCGACACAGTTGCGGTGACACCACAGGAGGGACTGGACGTGCTCGGGATACCGCATCGCGGGGTGCTCCGGCGTCCGATTGTGGTTGAGCGTAGAGGAGTTCATGGCGTGGTCACCTTCCGTGCCGTGCTCGATGCCGGTGGCCCGGATGCCCGTTCGCAACCGGGATGTCGAGAAACCCGCCGGTTAGGAGCGAGAGTCGAAGGGAGCGCACGGCTTCCGGATGGCTGTCCCGGTAGAAGCCCCAGCAGCACCAGACGATGACGCTGGTGCAGAGTGCGAGTACGAACAGCAGAGCCCAAGCATCCCAAGGCATTACGGCATCTCCTTGATCGAATGATCGAATTCCCGAGCTGTTTTCAAGTAGACACCTGAATTGGCTTCCGTGAAACGAACACCATGAATGTTCGATGGAATACGATGGAATTTCACGCTGAAACGTTTCGTAGTTGAGAATCCCAGATAGTGAGGCTAAGGAAATGGCCGGATCGTCTGTCTCCTACAGAACATTTGGGAGATTTCTCCGAGGACTCCGGAAGCAGGCCGGGAAGAGCCTGCTGGCGGCCGGCTTGCAGATCGAAGTCTCGCCGCCGACCGTTATGCGCTTGGAGGACGGTCTGCCGTCCAAGGTGACGACTCCGCAGATTGAGCGGTTACTTGACTTCTATGAAGTGGATCGCGAGAGCCGCACCGAAGCGCTCAGGCTCTGGGTGGAGGTCAGAGAACAAGCCAAAGCCGCAAAGCTGCAAGGCAACTCGAAGGGATTCTGGCGAGCCTACGCTGATCAATACTTCTCCTACTTCCCGCACTACTTGCGTCTCGAGACAGACGCCAACCGGATCACCACCCATCAGCTGGTTCTGGTCCCAGGCTTGTTGCAGACACCGGATTACCGACGTGCCATTGCCAAGATCGAAGACCCGGACCTGTCGGCCGTCGACACCGAGCGCCGACTCGAGTTGAACAGTCGTCGCCAAGCGAAGCTCGATGACAACAACCTCCGGCTGAATGTCCTACTCTCCGAGGCTGTACTGCGACATCAACCCGGCGGCCCAGCTGTCATGGCTGACCAGTTGCGATGGCTGTGCCAGGCCGGGCAACGCGACAACATCAGCATCCGGGTAGTCCCGTTCCGCTCGGGCTCGCACCGTGGCCTGACCATCCAGTCGTTCACGCTGCTGGAGTTCCCACACCTGGACAGCGGCCTGACCGAACCGCCGGTGGCCTACATCGAGGGTGCAATCGGCGCGCTCTACCACGAGCGGGAGGACGTCATCGATCAATATCGAGAGGCGATCTCGTCTCTCCGAGCGGTAGCTTTGACTGAGGGTGACACCCAACGCATGATGCTCGACATTGCGAAGGAGTACGAGGCATGAGTTGCCAGCCTCCAATCCGCCAGTGGTTCAAGGCTTCCCGATCCTCGAAGGCCAGCGAATGCGTCGAGGTCTACTTCGGTGAACAGGTCGGAGTCCGCGATTCCAAAGACCGTGGCCCCGAGCTGTGGTTCACCGGTGACCAGTGGGACCGCTTTCTTGCCAGCGAGATCTGGCAGGGCTGAGGGACTTCCGGCTACTTCTCGCTGGTTGGCGTCAGAAGTAGGTTTTGATGGCGGTGTCGAACTTCTCGTCGGCGACGTCGACGTTTCCGGCAGGTTGGTAGTTTCGGGCGTGCACGTGGGTTAGGAACTCGTCCGGGATGCTCAACGGGTAGTGGGATAGGTAGTGGATGGAGTCGACTCGCCAGATCCATTCGCCGTCGGAGATCAGTGATGGCCCGCTGCCGATGCGTTTCGTCGTGTCGAGGAGGTCGGGGGCATCGCCCATGACGTCGAAGACCGGTGTGGCGGCCTTCATGTACTCGATCACTCGGTCTCGGTTATCGGCCAGTTGCTCGGTGCGTGACTCGTGCAACGACGGAAGGTCTTGGCGTGCAGCGCGATACATCTCGCGGTAGATGCCCACCGGCTTCAGTTCGGACAAGGTCAGGCCTCCTTCAGGGTCACCATCCGGGAGGAGGAGGTAGCGCTCTCGCGCTCATAGACGGCGTTCTTCCCCCATATCCGGCGTGAACGATCTTAATCAGTACTTTTTCACGTAGCTTGTCCGATTGCACGGCAGGAGGTCGCCGCTTCACGGGCGTCTGCCACAATGACGAACCTGTCAGTGTGTGGCATCGTCGACTTCGCGCCCGGGAGGAACCAGGGGGTGCCGGAGTAACGATCTGCCGTTCTGAGCTTGGGGAAGTGGTGTCGAAGTGAGTCTGCCGTCGCTGCGGGTGGTGCGAGCGCGCTGGTTGGCGCTGGTGGCGGTGTGCAAGGCCGTGGACCGGGCCGCTTCGGCCGGCGCCGTCAAGGACGGGTATTGGTACGCGTCACCCGGCCGGACGTCATCGGCCCTGTTTCCGCTGCCCAACGGCCGGGGGGTGTGGCTGGCCGAATTCGGCCTGGCCCCGTCGGCGCCTCCCGAGTGGGTCGGCCAGGCAATGGCCGAGCGGCAGATCGGCTTGGACGGCAAGCCGCTGCTGTGGTGGGACGGCCAGCAGTGGGGCGGCACTCGCGCCGCGCTGGAAAGCGAATGGATCGCGATGTTCCCGGGCTTCGAGTCCACCGGGGCCGTGGCCGAAGAGCTGTTGTCGTTCCATGTTCCTCCTACCTGGGGCGTCGACGAGGACGACGACTGGGACGCGGACTTGGAAGATGACGAGGAGGAAGAGGGCAACGACGACGGCCCCGCCCAGTGGGCGCGTGATGCCGCATTCCGGCTGGTGCGCGCATGCGAAACCCAGACCGTGGATCGCGCGACCCTCCGCGGATTCGTCCTGTCCTGCAATGCCGGCGAAGCGGACGTGGACCGAGGCTACGACGTTTTGGTCCGGGCCGGATTGACCAGTGAGACCAACCCCGCTCCGGTAGTAGACGGAGTGGACGGCCTGACCGAGCAGCAAGCCCTGGACGCCGTCGCCCGGCACTTGGTCGACACCGGAATCGATCTGGCGGTCTACGCCCCCAATGGTCTTGCCGCTCAACGTCTCGAACTGGGCTGGTGGGTGTACGCGCCGACGGAGGAAACCCGAATCGGGGCAGCGTGGTTCTACGTCGGCGATGACGGCGTGGTGGAGCAGTCCTCGTCGTCACTGGGGCCGGACCTCGCCGCGGAACACTTCGCCATGAGCTACCGAAGCCGCCATCCGGTCGCACCGACCGTGCCCTCCGGGATTCCTCAGGGCCTGACGTGGGCGACCATGCCGCCGACCAGACTCGCGGTCCCACCCGGCTTCGACCGCCTGCACGTCTTCAATTTCCTTGCCCGCGCCCCCCTGCCCGAGCCCGACGCCGGCGACATCGAGTGGTCACGCCACAATCCCGGCGAATGGCGGTACTTCGCAGACCCGCATGTGGACCGGACCCAGTTGCAGCGCCACAACATCCAGGGCGGAATAAAGGCCGACGGCCAAGGCGGATTCTCCGAGCGGTGGGTCAACCCCAACTTCACCCCGACACGGGAGTACATCGGCGGCCTGGAATTGACCACCGATATCGACCTGGCGCTGTACCGGCTCCTGATGGGCTACCGCGACATCGGCGACTTCGTGAAGGTCCTCACCGATTGCACCCTGCACATCGTGCTGTCCCCATCGGACCCAGAAGGCAAACAGTGGCCGACCTATCCCATGGATGGCTACGACCACGTCCTCGACGTCTACACCTCTCCCGCATTCCTGCCGCCCGATGCGAATCCATGGCTGCGCAAGCAGATCGACGGTGGGCAGGTGGCACTGAATCTCAGCAGCCGCGAGGGCACCCTGATCCGATTCAATCCGGGCACGAGGTTGTCCGCCAGTCTGCCCGGCAACGATCTGCTGTTCTGGACGTGTGAGCTCGCCCAGGCGGAGGCGATAGCGCAAGGCGTCGATCCAGCCGCTTTGTTCGGCCCTCCTCTGACTACGGCTAGATAGGTCTGAATCTTACTTCTCGATGGGATTGCCTTCTTCATCCCAGGCGCGGGACGACACCAGCCGTCCCCGCTCATTGAATTCCTGCTCCAATGCCTGAACTCCATTGTCATGCCATTCCCGAAACGTCCCGAACACGCGTCCGCGCCGGAACTCCCCCTCGGATTTGAGTGGGCCGCCCGCCCACCACTCCCGGGTCGGGCCGTCCTTGATGCCGTTCACGTAGAACTCTTGGAAGAGAAGGTCGTCCCCGATGGTCTCTACCACCTCGCCCGTGAACGGCTCACCTTGGTATTCGAGGCGTAGATCATCTCCGATGGAGATCTGATCGCCGTCGAGATTGCGGTCAATCCTCTGCATCTTCGTCCTTCAGTGGTGGTCTACGGGGCGATAAGACTAGCGCGGGGTGAGGAACAACCGGATGTCCACGGGCATCCGCATCAGGTCGAGGCGGTAGGTGTCGTTGGCCCAGGTGATTTCGTCGGGGCGCGTGGAGGGCGGTAGGGCGGACGGGCCCAGCGCCGTGCTCAAGGTGGGGGACAGCAGGGTAAAGACATAGTCGAGTCGTTGCTCGTCGTCGTCGGGTACCGGCATGCTGATCGGGACTTCCAGCCCTTGGGTTTCGGCCTCTGTCCAGAGATAGCCCTTGGCGGTTTCCGGGCCGGTATCGAGTTGAAAGTAGTTGGGGGCGACCGTTCGCATCGGCCATCCGAATGTTCCCGCTACCAGGTTTGGGTCGAATCGCCAGGCTGGGTCCAGAGCTATCAGCTTGGTCGCCAGCGCCATGATTTCGTCGGGTTCGAGTACCGTCCAGTCGGGCAAACGAACACCCTCGGGTAGACGCGCGCGAGTGGGCGCGGGCTCGGATTGTGTAGTGCCCGAAGCGGTCTCGGCGGCGTCGGGTGCGCGGGGCAGGCCGAGGTGCAGTTCGATGGGACGGTTTCCCTCGATGCTGTTCCACGCGTGATAGCTCAGCGCTGACGTATCGGGAAACCGGTGGTATTCGCGGAATCCCGTGACGATCATGGTCGCGAGTCGGCGGTAGATCGCAGAGGGGACCGGCCATGGCAATTCGATCCACCAGTTCTTGCCGTGATCGGCGTTACCTGGTGGCTGCCAGCCGACGTCGGTCATGACCTCGGGGTCGGCATCTATGCTGTCGCCCTGGATGAGGGCATCACCGAGAAACTCACCCCAGATGCCGTCTTCTAATTGCACGACCTGCGACTGGACATACGCCCCTGATGGCCGGTTGCCGCCGATGGTGACGATCGCGCCGTCGGGAAGTGCGGTCAGCTGTTCGGCCAGGCGTTCAGCGAACTCGTCCCAGCCGGTCAAATCAGCCCCTGTTCCTGAAGCCTGACGATCTCGTCGTGACGGGCCAGCCCCTCATTGGTCATGAGACCGAGATCCACCGCCACCGATAGGGCTATCAGCCGGAGTGTGGTTTCCCCGTGAACCCACCGTATTTCGGGGTATTTCCCGGGGATGCGAGCGCTCGGCGCACCGAATGCGTCGGTCAATGCGGCGGTATAACCGGCGAAGGCATCAACAATCCGTGCCCTGCCAGCGGCATCCTCTTCGGCATAGGAGGTGACCTGGACGCTGATCTCGGCGGCCCGCCCACCCAAACTGGACACGCTCCCGGTCGACCGCCCGAATCCGCTGTCGAACTTCACCAACTCGGACAGAGTGTTGTTGAGTTTCCATCCGAAATCCGCCACCAGTTGCGGTGCATCAGCCAAATTCCACGACCATTCGAGCGATCGCAGGCGGGTGGCCAGTTCAACCAGCTCGGTATCGGTCAGTGCTCGCCATTCTCTCATGCAGTACTCCCTATCTGCCCCGGGTAGCCGTGTGTGACTGTGCCACAGCCTCGAAGGCGCGACCAACGCGGGCGCGGGGCGTCATCTGGATCATCGCTCCCTTGCGATCCCACGGCTTTCCATCTCACGGGCCCGGGTCCGGGTAAGTTCCGCCTCCGTAACTCGGGCGCGGACGGCCTCGGCGGCTGATTGCGCCTGGCCCAGTTCCAATGTCAGACGCACCGCGATCAACTCGGGGGAGAGTCCTCGTCGAGCAAGGTCGGCGGCGAGTTCTCGTTGGCGTTCGAGGGTGGAGTTCCGCGGCGTCTGCGGCTGAGTCCGTGACTCGTCAGGGCGTGGGTCCAGGCCGCGGCCGTCTTGCCCCCGAGCGTCGAGACCTCGGGTATCAACGGCGCGCGCGGCGATCTCGCGTGGGTCGAGTGCGCGGTTGGGTTGCTGCCGATCGAGCTCTCTGGCATACGGTTCCAAGGCCTTGCCGAGCGTCTCCGCGCGCTCGGTGTTGAGCATCCCCATCACCATGTGCTCATGCTCGCGTGCGAGGCCGAGTTGTTCGAGGGCGCGGGCGTCATTCTTCCGTTCGCGCTCTATTTCCTGCACGATCTCGGCGTAGCCCGACCGCACGGTTTCCAGGTTGGGAGTCTGCCCCTGCGCGACGATTCCCTCCATCACTCGTGCATGTTCGAGAGCGCGCTGTATGAACTGCTCGCGTTCCCTCGTGTCCTGTCCGCGCGCTTCGATGACCCTTGCCGTCGCCTGGCGCGAGACTTCCGCGGTGAGCGCTTCTCTCGCCTTGGTCAGCGGCTCCGCGTGCCGGGTATCGAGCGCCCGGGTGACCATTTCCGCGTGTTCGCGCGCCAGGCCCAGTGAGTCGATGACCCGGCCATCCCTTTCACGGTCCTTCGCGATCTGCTTGGTGACTTCCGTGTACTCGGACTGCACCCGAGCCAGCTCCAGATCCTTACCCTGCGCACGGGCGAGCTCGAGTTCGCGCACGCGCTCCTGAGCCTTCTCGATTACCCGTTCGCGTTCCTTCGCGATCGGCTCGCGGGCCTCGAGCACCCTGGCTTCCGCTTGCCGCACGATTTCTCGGCTGAAGACGTCGCTGGCCCGATTGAACGTGCGATCGCGTTCCGCCTCGAGCACGTCTCGGGCCAGTTGGGCGTGGTCGGGGTGCAGACCCAAGGCCTCGAGCGCATGTGCTTCCTGGGCCCGTTCGAACGCGATCGCACCTTGCACGCGTTCGTAGTCCCGTTGCAGCTGCGCCAGATCCACGTCCTTGCCCTTGGCGAGGGCGCCCTCCAGTTCCTGAACCCGGCCCAGGGTGTAGCCGATGAACAGCTCCCGCCCGGCCCGATCCTGAATCCGGTACTCACGCGCGATATCAGCCGCTTCGCGAACCAGATCCCGAGTGGCCGCGTCCAGATAGGCCGTCGCGGCACGGTGGCTGTCGAGAATCTCCGGACCGAGAATCTCTTTGGCCAGCGACGGGTTGATGTCGGGGTTCGAAGCGTGTAGTAGTTCCGCTCCCCGCTCCAGCTCCAGGCTCTTCAGCTTCGCAAGGTTCTCGGCCGCTGCGGATAGCTC
Organism: Nocardia sp. NPDC127526; assembly: GCF_042672265.1. Classification (NCBI taxonomy): domain Bacteria; kingdom Bacillati; phylum Actinomycetota; class Actinomycetes; order Mycobacteriales; family Nocardiaceae; genus Nocardia; species Nocardia sp. NPDC127526. The sequence continues at coordinate 690,838 of NZ_JBHXVO010000001.1, forward strand.
TCGACTCCGTTCTTCGAGAGAGAGCTCTTGCGCGTCCGGGCTCTGGAGTAGTTCAATTGACGCGTTGAGCTTTGCCTGCAAATCCGCCATGTCGGCAGCAGGCGTGTGGCCTTCTCGATACTGTTCAATTGCTCGGTCGAGTAGTTCCCGGCCGCGTTCGTCCAAGCCTTCGCGTATTCTCTCGCGCGTCTCGTCAATCTCGCGAACCAGGTTCTGTTCCAAGGCGAGGGCAACTTCTTGCACCGTGGCGGGCGGCCTCACGAAACCGGCTAGATCGAGGATCGGCACTCGTAGCCCGTCGCGATCCTGACTGTAGTGGCTGATCGTGATGTCGCCATTGATCGAGGCGTGGGCCAGCACGTACTCATCGTGCAGCTTGCCTTCGCTGTGCGCCTGGAGTATTTCATCGCGAACCTTGATGAGATCTTTTCCTTCGGTGCTTTCCGGATCGATGCCACGCTCGATCATTCTTTCCGGAAGCTCACGCAGGATTCGTTTGAGATTCTCATCCATTGCCGCAGTGCGAACCTTGTACTCCGGCGTCATCTGTTGCACTTGACCGTGCTCGGAAGTGCTAGCGGATCCCTTTTCGGAACCTACGCCCTTGCATTCGATCAGCAATATGAGAGTTCGGCCGCCGGTCACTTCCGACGCCGGTACGGCAACGATGATATCGAAAGTCCCGGATCCATCGAACGTGGGCTTGCCATCGATCTCGCCAGTGTAGGGAGATAGCACCACGGCGCCCGGCCACTTGGTCGGATCGGTGCCCCAGTCACGCCCACCGTGCTCGGCCATCACTTTGGACAGATCGACCAGCTCTGGCCCGAGCTCGTTGTATCGGATCGCGCCTTCTTGCAATAGATCAAGCTTCGCATATAGCTCGTCGGCCGTTTTTTGATCTATCAGGTTCTTGCTGAGGTCATCATCGATCCGGGCCTCCAGCTGTCGAATAAGACCATTCAGTTCGCTCTTTTTGAGGTCATGAATGGACTCGATGTGGAACTCTCCCATGAGATCCTTGACAACCTTGCCGACCTCGTTGCGTTCCTCTCCCTTCTCGATCCGCTCCTTTGAGGTCTTGGCAATTTCTTCGGCAGTTTTCTCATTCCAGACGGTGTGAGGCTCGGACCTCTCATGTTGGGCTTTTACGTCGACCTTGTCGTTGGTCTTCGGATCCGGCGCCAAACCCTCTTCGCCGCGAAGCTGGTACCGATCCTTTCCCATCCATTGCTGCCACGTGCCGACGGTGTCGCCATCCTTGTGTAGATGGTGCCTGTTCGGGTGACCTATTTCCTTGCGCTCATCGGCCTCGTAGTCGCGCCAACTGTTGGGCGGGTCTCCTTCCATATGGAGACGCCCATCCTCACCCCGGAACAGACTTTCATTCGGCGGTTCGCGATGGTCTACTTCCGGGACCAATGGTTCCAGCGGATTCCGATAGGCTTCCTGCGTCGTCTCGGGAACTACACGATTATCGATATGATCCCGGTCTGCCCGATGGTTCGGAGGCGGATCGATCTGCCGCTGTACCTCGGCGAATTTCCTGGCGCTGTCGGGATCATCCGATCTGGGCACTTCGGGCCGACTCGGCGGCTCGTACTTCCCCGGGTCGGCGGGCTTGACCAGATCGGGATCCCGTGCGTCGGCTTCACGCGCGGCCGCACGCATGTCCTGATACCAATCACTCCTGGGATTCTGAATCGGTTGATCACCGCGGTACGGCTTGCCGTCCGGTCCTCGCGTCTTGCCGAGGGTGTCCCAATCGTCCTGGTTGCGGGCGTCGGTTGGCAGTGGGCCATCGGGCTGGACGTCTGGCATCCAGGTGGCGGGTTGGGGTGTGGTGCCGTCCTTTTGGGTGGGCTGGAAGATGCGCCAAGGCGTGTCGTTGTTGACGGTGGCCTCGGAATTGGGGGCATTGCGGACGCCGACAATATCGGTGGGGGCGAGAACCGCGGTGTTGAAGGCATCGGCGATTTGCTGGGCCCAGCCGATGTCGCTGCCGGAGTGGCAGGAGATGAGGCGTATTGGGGTACCGGGTTTGTAGTCGGGGTTGTTGCGGACGGCCTCGATGACCTGTTCGACGGTGAGGGGGTTGCCGTTGGAGTCGATCGGCCGCCCGTACTGGTCGGTGTGAAGGATGACGTCGTGGGCGCCTTCGTTGCGCAGGTTCTGGTAGACGCGGTCGATATCGGGACCGGTGCCGATGGCGGTGCGGTCGGCGCCGTGCCGGACCTGGGGCAGGGGTGGGGCGTCCTGGTCCGGGGAGGCGGAGCCCTGGTCCTGAGTTTCGTTGTTCTGCTCAGGATTTGAAGTTTCGGGCGCAAGGCTCTCCTCGACCGGAGTGGTGTACCGGTCGACGAGATTGCTGCTGTCCGGAGGGAAGCCGGTGTACCTGCCACTGTGGTTGGGCGCATCGCCCATGGTGTGATTGCAGTTCGCGCAGTACGGAGTGGCGACCGGCCCGTTCTTGACGAACGGCTTGTAGGTCTGTGAATACAGCTCCGCGAGCGCCTCCGGTCCGGTGGGAAGCAAGTCCGTGCGCCCCTCGGTTAGTCGGCGCTCGTTCTCGCGCTCCCGGGCCCACAATGCTTCATTGGCGGCTTTGACCTCTGCGTGCCCGTATGGGTCGTCGAAGTGCGGATGTGGCCGTGTGGCATTGGGATTGTCCGGATCCTCCGGATCGCCGAATCGATTCAGGTCCGGGTACCCGCCGGCCCTCTCCATAGCGTCGATGTTCTGTTGCAGCGTCGGATGTATGGACTCTTCGTCGAGGGCGTTCCTGCCGTCGCCGTTGGTGCCTTCATAGGCAATCCCGGTGCGCCGGTCGAGCACAACCGCTGACACTTCACCGTGCCACCGCGGACCAACGTACGAGCCGTCCTGCTGGGCTTTCTTCACGCGCTTTTGCGTTTTGCGCGGATCCTCACCGGGTTGTTGCGAAAACTCTTTGTTCGCGGCGCGGAATTGGTTCGCGCGGTCCAACGCCATTGTGTCGACGTGCTCTTCGACCGGGCGACCATTGATCTCGGTGATCAGCTCGTTCTCGACCTTGACCTCACCCGGATGCTCGTTCAGATCCGCGATCGGCTTGGCGTCGTTGGTCAGCGGCGCCGTGGTGTGGTCATGGGTCAGCTGTTTGGCCGGTTGGTCGGTGGTGTCGCTGTCGACGGGACCGTCTTCCGTTGTCCCGTCTTGATTGCCGGTGTCGCTGTTCGGAGGGTTTACTCCGTCGGGGGTTCTTTCCCGGCCGCCTTGTACGCCGCGATCTCCGCTGGGAACGGTGCCAGCTTCCGGCCGAGCACCTTCTCCGTCTCGTGGCGTTGCCGGGTCATTCGCTCGGGCGAGACTTTGATCCGGCGCATCTGTAGCGGATCGTCGCTCAGCGCGCTCATCTACTGCTCCTTCGTTGATGGCGGGGGCCGCGACGACGGCCTGAATCCGCCACACGCCCTGTTCAGTATCGTAGTGAACGTTGAAAACCTGCAGCTCGAGCCCATCGGCCAGCAGCAGTTCGCGTTCCTTCATCACCATGTCGGACTCGGTGATGGCCTCGTCGAACGCGATCGCCGGCGTGCCCTCCGGGACGATGATGTCCAGGATGACGGGGTCCTGCCGCTTGAACAGATACGGCGGATCCTTGAAACCGGCGGTCGACATGAAGGCCGGTTCGGTCAGCCATTCACCGATCAGGCTTTCGTCGATTTCGGCGGAGGTGGTGAATCCGAGGTCAGTCGCTTCGGTCGAACGGCTGACGCGGTAGGTCGTATTCAGCGAAACCTTGCTCAGCGCGGATCGCAATAGTTCGATGCGTTCGGCAATATCCTCGGTCATCGGGCCTTTGCCGCGCAGTGCGTCGTTGACCGCCTTGTAGCCGCCGACCGCGTAACTGCGCAGCTCGGCGAACTCTGCCGGCGTCAGCGCGGTCAGGTCTTGCCGGACGGTCCACGGGTGTGGGAAGTTCAGGTCATCGAGAGGATTCGCGGGTGCGTGGTCGACAGTCGAGTCGTTCTCGCTTCCGATGACCTCGTCGACACTGTCGTTGGTGGTGCCGGCCTGGTCGGTCGAGGGCTGTCCGGCGGCGTTCTGATCCGATGACGGAGATCCAGGAGTTTCGCTGTTCGGGGGTGCGGGGTCGCCCTCTGGCGTGTTGGCGTCGGGCTCGGGGGTGCCGAACGCGGTGGGGTCTTGGTTGGTGTTGGTGTTGGCAAGGAGGTCGTGCTGGTATTTCGCGAGATACTCGGCGAGGGCCGGGTCGTGTTGGGCGAGCAGCTGCCACGGGGTTTGGTTCGCGGCGGGGTTCGATAGACCGAGGCTGTTGAGGTGGGCGCCGAGTTGCGTTTGCAGATAGGGAATCTCGTGCGCCCGGGTGGGGGTGTGGAAGGCCTTCGCGAGCTCGGTGATAACGGTTCGCATCTGTTCGAACCGGCTGCGCAGACTCGGTGTCAGCGTGGGGGGCTGAGCCGGGATCTGGGGCTGATGCTGTTGCGGTGCGGGTGTATTCGGCTGTGCCGCGAGCGGGCGCAAGGGCTTGCCGTCGGGGGTGAGGAACACGGCCTGGGTGGCGCCGACTCCGTCCGGGCGGAATCGCGGGGGCCAGCCGTGGACCTCGCCGGTTTGCGGATCGACGAACAGCACCTTGCCGTTGTGGTTCACGGCCACGTAGGCGTGCCCGCCGACGCGCTTGCCGTTGGCGTCGACCCAGTCGGTGAGGACCATGGCGGCGGAGCCGGGGCCCAGGTGTAGCAGCTGATCCTTGATTCTCTGGAAAGTGGTGGGCTCCCGGGTTCCTCCGGTGAGGTTGTCGACGGCTTGCGGGCCGAGGCCCTGTGGCTTCGATGGATCGTTCAGCGCCGGGGCCTCGGTGGGTCGGCCGAACCAGGTGCGCAGGAAGGAGTCCGAGCACAGGACGCAGTTGATATTGCGGCCCGCGAACATGACACCCGGGCCGTTGATGAGGCGAACCCACTTCTTGAGGTTCTTCCGGGCAGTATCGACATTGTGAATGTTCTTGCCTGGCCAGCCATTCGGCTTGGGTGGCTTGCCGGGCGCCTGCTGCGGTGGATGATGAGTCGTCTGCTGGTTGACCGGCGGCTGATGCGCTGGGGCCGGCTGATTCGCCTGCGGATTGACCGGGGATTGGTGTGCCGGGGTCGGCTGATTCGGATGGGGGGCGGATTGTGTGGGTGCCGCCGGGTTGGCCGGTGCTGAGCTGACCGGTGCCGTGTTGTCCGGATGCGATGGTGTGTGCGTGGTCGGCTGTTGCTGAGCGGGCAGCGGCTGGCCCTGCTGGGGCGGGGTGGTCCGGGTGGGTGCGGTATCCGGTGTGGCCCAGGGCGACTCGAAAAGCTTTTGCGGTGCGGTCGGATCCGTTGGCAGGGACGGATTGACGGGATTCTGTTCGGTCGTCGGTTGCTGTGCCTGCTGGTTCTGCGGCAGGTGGGCGGTCGTCGGGGAGTGGCCGGAGGGATTCCCGGGGGTTGCGGGATCCCTCGGAACCCGTTGTGCCGGGTCGATTCCGGTGGGCGGGCGCGATACGGATGCTGGGTCATCCGTATTCGGCAACACATCGCCCTCGGGATGTGTTGTGGGGCCCGTGTTCTCGGGTGTACGCGCGGACTGTTCGGGATTGTGGGTGTAGTGGAAGGTCGGATTGTCGGCGTAGGCGAACCGGGGGTTGACGATGGGGTCACCGATGCGGGTGTCCAGGATTTCGCCGCTGGGGGAGACGATCACCTCACGAGGCCAGATCCGGTAGATCTGGTCGCTGCGGACGCCGCCGGGAAGGAGGACCTCGGCCTCGGTGTGGCCGTGCGCCCACATCATGGGGTTGTGGGCGCGTGCATCGTTGATCGTGGCGTCTACGTCGATGCCGTGCGGGGTATAGAGCTCGTGCACATAGCGGGTCTGTACGAAGTTGCCGTCCGGCAATCTGCGCAAGCTGTTCGTCTGCATCTCGGTGCGCAGATGACCGAGTTCGCGAACGGTTGCGTGCTCGGGGCTCTTCGAGGTCGAGACGAATCCGGAGTCGGTGGTCTGCCCGGTGTGCGCCGCGATATTGAAATGCTTCGGGTTTCGAGGCTGGAAACCGGTTTCGAAGATTTCCGGACCGCGAGAATCCAGGCGGAACAACGCATTGTCCGGCCGCAGGAACGCGCTGGCCTCCGAGCGATCGCGCCACACGACGTCGTACTCGTCATCCGGATAGCTGAGATCGATCTGCTTTGGATCCACCGGCACCGTGGCGCGGTTGAGCGCACCATCGGGCATCTCGCGGGTGAGGTGCCCGGGCAATTCCTCGTCGGGACAACCGGGCTCGAACTGGTCCGGATTGAGGCTGTCGAAGCGTTGACCGTGCGCACCGATCTTTTGCCGAAGCAAGGTGTCGAGATACGACCGGTCGACACGGGTGGCCGGACCGACGTGGTCGGGAGTGACGACATGCACCCCGGTGTCGTCGACAGTCAGACGGGCGGCCTTGATGTCGGCCATGACATCGGCGACTGACCGATTGTTCGTGTGGGCATACTCGTCCACCAGATTCTGCTGGTGTGGCGTGAGTTGCGGTGATCGCGGCTCGTGCGGCAGCGACTGCTGCTCCGCTGGTATCCGCGCGGGCGGCGCGTCGTTGTCGGGCGGTGCGGTGCGGGTATCCGCGTTGTGGGTATCGGCGGTGCGGGCATCCGAATCCACGTTTGACCGGCCGAGCAACGCATCGATAATGCGGCGCGCGAGGCTCCGCCGCGGGGTGGGCTCCGACGGTCCGTTGTCGAGCCACGGCGGTACCAGCGGGTCCTGCGACCCATACGTCTGGTCGGCCGGCACCAGGTCGAGCTCGGATTGATCGATCCTGGTTGGCGTTTGGGGATCATCAACATGCGGGGCAGGGCTGGCATTCGACGGACTTCCGGCGGTATCCACGTCGGATGTCGTTGCGCTGCTTTGTGTTGGCGCCGTGGGCTTCCCGGCGTTCGTCGGGCCCTGTTCCGTTCCCATGCGAGAGCCCGGTGGCGCCGATGGACCCGTTGGCGGTCTGGTCCGGTTCGAGGTTTGGGTTCGCGAGTCCGGGGACGAGTTGGCGCCGACCGGCATGACCGGCACCACGGCCGCCACCGGATCGGTTGCCGAGTTCGACTTGCTCTCTTGCTGTTTGGCGTCGGGCACCTCGACACCGGTCCGCGTCGCCTGCATCGGGGCGGTCGTGTTTCCCGGATCCACACCGGGTTCGCCGACGGCAGCGCGCGCCGCGGAAATCTGCGGCCCCGGCGAGGACGGGAGTCCGGCGACAGGGCGCGGTGCGGTGCCGTCGAGCTGTGTCGCTCGGGCAGGACCGACTTTGGGGTCGCTCGGAGTGCTGGCCCGGGTCTCACCCGCGGTCGATGAGTTGGAAGCCGTCGATGAGCTGGCGGCCGTCGACGTATTGGCGACGTTGGTTGTGGAACTGCTCGTCGGCAACGTGGTGGAAGTGTTCGGTGCCGACGTGGCGGTGGTCGTGTTGGCGGATGGTGAGCCGGCCCCGGATACGTTGGGCGCGGACTGCGCCACTCCACCGGATTGAGTTCCGCCAGTGGTCGCCGTATTGCTCTGCGCCGCCTGTGAGGTGTTGGCCGACTCCGTGAGATTCGTATTCGTCTCGGAGTTCGCAACCTTCGGCTGATTGGAGGTGTCTCTGCCGTTGGGCGCGGATTCATCTGTCGTCGACGGTGATTCGCCAGCTCTTTGCTCCGAATCGGTGGGCTTGTCCGATGGGGAGTTCGGATCCCCCGCACGCGGCTCCGACGACTGTTCACCGTTCCGCGAGCCGACGTCGGAGTCGTTCGGCGACGTGGATTCATTGCCGTTGGTCGGTGCGGTCGCATCGGTATTGCCACCGGTGGTGGTATCGGTCCCGGTGTTCGTATCGCCGCCGGTTCCGGTATCGCTGTCGGTCGTTCCCGCGGGGCTCGGCTGAGCGCCGTTGGTCTGCTGGTTGCCCGCGGGATCGGTGCCCGAGTTCGGATTGTCGGTGGATCCGTCCGGCGAAGCATTTCCCGGTGCGCCGGAATCACCGTCACCGGGCGTGCCCGTCGTACTGGTGCCGGTGGGGTCAGGCATACCACCGGGGTTTCCATTCAGATCCGACATGCCCTTGGCGCCGTAGATGGCGCTGGGCCCGGCGCCGGACAGCGCGCCACCGGTCAGCGATCGCGGATCGAACTCCCAGTTGCCGGTGAGGACACCACTTCCCAGCCAGGCGGCCCCAGCGCCCGCCGCACCCGCCGTCGCACCGGTGATAGCGCCATTGGTGATGCCCTTCAAACGGCCCGCGGTGGTCGGGAGCAGATTGCCCACACCGAGGCCGGTGCCACCGCCTACGCCGCCGGCGAAGGCGGAAATGGCGGCATTGGTCCCGACCGCCTTCCAGTCGTAGGAGTCGATATGACCCTGCGACTTCTGGATGGTCTGGACGAGCAGCTCCTGCGAGGTGCCCTGAAAGGTCTCGACGACCGCTTCCTGGGTGATCTCGTAGACGAGCTTGGTGACGATCTTCTTCAGGACTGGGTCGGTGATGAACTTGCCGACAACGCCGCCGATCCGAAGAGCCAGCTTCTCGCCGAGCTTCTTGAACAGGATGCGACCAGCGGCGAGAACGCCCGCTTCCGCCGCCGGTGCGGCCGGGCCGGAGGCTGCGGCCCACGCCATCTCCGCGACCAGCCAGGCGCCGGCGATATAGAAGTTGAGCTTGGCGGATTGGAGTTGGTCGCCCATACCGTCCGCAGCCTTGGCCAGGGAACGATAGTTGTCGGCGAAATCGGCCAGCGAGCCGTTCTTGCCGTCGCCGTTGCCATCTCGCAGCGGAACCAGCCAGGACAGAATGCCCTCGCCGCCCGCACCCTCCGGCAGTGCGTCACTGACGCCATTGATCAGCGTGCCCAGATCGTCGATCAGGTTGTCGACTCGTTTGGCAACGGTTTCGAGGTCGCGGCCCATCTGCCACATCAGATCCTCGTTGCCGTGCGGCCAATCGGATCCCACGACCCATTCCAGCCACTCCAGCCAGGACGGAAACTCAAGCGCCACAGCAGACCTCAGCCGTCAGATCTCAGCTGCCGTTGGCTTGGGCGTATACGTTGCGAATGTTCTTGATGAGAGTCATCAACATCATCAGATTGGGGATCTCTCGCGTGAAGATCATGGGGATGAAGTCCCGGCCCGCGGAAATGTTGAGTGCGCCGTCGTAGATTCTGACATCCGTGACATCTGCCCAGCGGATCGACTTGTTGTGGGCCTGAACCGATTCCAGACTGATCTCGAGCTTGTGGAAGTCGAGCGTCTCGCCGCGACGGAGCCGTACCCATGCTCCCTGCGCCTGAGTGCGGGTGATTCCCGCCTCGATCTCGGGCCCCCAAACACCCTCGAATAGAAAATGCGCACCTCGGTGTGCCTCGGTAACCTTCGCGCCATCGACGTAGGGCCGGACCACACCTGGTGTTCCGCGACCGATGGTCACGGCGTGGCGTTCAGGACCGACAAGGGTGTAGTAGGCGTCGGTGAGCGCGCCATTCATGGTCCGCTGATAAGACCACGTGGTCGTGAAATCCCAGACGAACGCCATCGGCGGATGATCCGAATCGGTGACGACGAGGCCGTGCTCGTACAAGTAGAGCCGAGAGTCGTTGGAACGCACCGCGATCATCCAGCGCTGCTTCGGCCGGAACGCCTCACGCAGCTTGCCGAGTCCACGGCTGGTCGCCATCTGCGCGATCGCGTCCGGCACTGCTTCGTGGACCTGTAGCATCCGGTCGGATTCAGGCAACGGATTCTCCCCTCGACGCGCATTGTGCGCGCGCCGCTCTCATTCCTCGACGAATTATCGTGCGGTGGTGTCGATCCCGGTGGAAGTCACCAATCTTTGGCCCTGATCCCCGACCCCTGATCGGACTGCCAATCGTCGTGGTCTACCGCATCAGTGAACTCCGGACCCGGTTCGGCTTCCTGCTCGCGTCGTTCCCGCGAATTAGGCGGCGAGAGAGACGGTTTCGGCAGAGGAACCTGCTCCAGATCGGGCATGTCGTCGAAAAGCTCCGAGAGCTTCGGCATCCTGGCCCGCGTCTCGTTGAGCGGTCGGAAGAACTCCTCGGTCTTCTGCGCCACATCGGCGGCGGCATGCTGGGCCGCCGCCGTAACTGCTGCGGCGATCTCGTCCAGAGTGAGGTCCTCCGCATCCGGAGAGACCTTCGTGGCGATCACGACATTGTCGGCGTTCACCGTCACGCTGATCAGCCCGTTTGCCGCGCTACCGCTTCCGGTCAGCTGTGCCCGCTTCCGGGTTGTCTCCGCCAGTGCGCGAATCTGTTCGGTGAAGCCTTCGACATACGAGTCGGCCTCGCCCCTGCTGCGTTCCCAAGCCATTCGGAGCTCCCGATCACTTGAACTTGTCGGTGTTGCCCCGCTCCATGGCTTCGAGACGCTCCGCGCTCGTGGTCAATCCGTCGACAAGATTGCCGAACGACCCGGCCATCTTGCCGGTGCCGTCGACCATATTGGTGCCGCCGGTGTGGAATCCGTTGCCGCCATCGGCGAACTTGCTTCCGAACTCGTCATCCCCCCACGCGGTAGCGCCGACGGAGATCGCAGCCCGAGCGGCATCCGCAATAGCCAGCAACTCATCCCGGATGGTATCCGCGACAGTTGCGGTCGCCCGCACCTGCGATGCTTCGCCCTGCAGCTTTTCAGCCATGACAGTCCCCTCCCGAGTTGACCTGCCGATCCCTGCGCCCCGCGCACAAGTGAGATCGACTCTGCCACAACCCCGCAGGCGGTACAACCGGAGGCGGGGGCCAGCAACTTTCCAGCATGGATCCGAATTGAGATCGGCTTCCATCACCTCGTACGTTCCGAGACCAGAGTGGGCCCGAGTGGTTCGGTCGGTGCGTGCGCACTAGGGTCTGGTTCGAGCCGGATCGAAAGGGGGACCTGTGCACCAGTCCTATGGCCAGCCTTCACCGCAGCCGCCACCGCTGGGGCAGAGTGCACCGATCGAGTGCTCCTATCCGGCGGATGCCGGCACGGCGCTGAGACTGAGTCGGGCCGCGGAGTTGGCGCGATGGCGGTCGCCGAAAACCTGGGCGTCTCTTGCCGCGTTTCCGCTGATCGTGGTGGTGCCCCGCATCATCCAGACAATCACCCGTTCGAGCCTGTCGAATCCGGGATTGTCGGGAATCATCGGCTCGTACTTCGCTGTGTTCGCATTCGCGCTGATCGTTGGCGCGCTTGTTACCGCAGTGCGCTTGATGAGACCGAACCCGCAGGTGACCGAGTACGCCGCCGCGGGAATTCGGATGCGGGTGCGTTACGACCTGCACTCGATGGAAGTGGCATTGGCGACCGGAACGACTACGGTCATCTACCATCAGATCGAGGACCTGGCAGTCATCGGCGGTGCGGTATTCATCCGGCCGCGCACCGGTTCCGGGTTCGCGTTGCCCCGCGAGCTTGTGCCCGCACCGGCTCTCGCACTGATTCGTGATGGTCGACGACCTGGCCGCGGGCCGACAGGTAACCCGGAGGTGGGCGGGACGCACGGCGCACCACCGACACCGAATCCCTTCGCAGGACCGCATCCCCACGATAATTCGTTCGAAAGCGCAAACCAGGTGCCGGAGGGAAAGGTTTCGTTCGTACCGCGGGAGCGCGGCGGCTGGCAAAGGCAATTTCGCGCATGGCTGTGGCCTGCTACAGCCGTCGTCATCACTTCTGTGGTGGGAGCCGGAGCTCTGATCGGTCTTCGATCGGCTGATCGCGTGGACACCGACGGGTATCTCGGAACGACTCCCGATACGCGCGGTTACGGGGTTGTCGACAATCTTTGCGCGACTCTCGATTTCGCGGCGATGGCCTCGGCAGGATTCAAGGCGCAAGACAATGGCCCGAAAGCGTCGGCCTACACCGTGAATCGGCATCCTGCTCTGGACACGGCCGATTGCCTCCAGGAGTTCGTTAAGGCTGAGAATCAGGCACGGGGACGCCTGACCATCAGTGTGTACGTGCACAAACAGTCCAATCCGATTCCTGCGTTTCGGGCTGGACTCGAAACTGCGGGGCAGCAACCGGCGCTGGGTGGTTCTACGCCGGAGATCGAAGAGGTCGCCGGCCTTGGTGACATCGCCTACCTCGTGTACGAGGCCAAAGGACTGAAGACGACACTGCGGGTACGAGATGGCTGGTTTGTATACGACGCGTCCTGGCAGGCCTGGGGCACCGCCGGCCCGGGCGGCCTTTCTCGCAACGACCAGCGCAAGGTGTTGACGGACATCGCGACCGAAGCCTTGCCGAGGTTGCGGCAGTGACCGAAGGAAACAACGTGTTTGAGCATTACGTGTCTGGCTCGCCTCCCCCGGAACCCCGCCGATGGTTGTGGACTGTGGGTGCGGTGATCCTGACTGCCGCCGTGTGGGCGGGTGTCTTGGTCGCGGTTGGCCGCCCTGACGGTGCGATCGTCGTCACTCCTGTCGATAGCCCGAGCCCCGTCGCCGATCTGCGTGGATATCATGCTGTCGCCGATTTGTGTGCGAATGCGGATCTCCTGCCTGTTACTGCGTTCGGGTTCGCCGTGTCGAACCGCGCGGCCAAGAACCCCAAGGCGTTCACATCGAATCACCCCGTTGTGGACACGATGGAGTGCCGGATTCTGCTCGAGTGGCCGACCCAGCAGCCGGGGAGCCTTACCAATACACAACTCGATATCGTCGCCCGCCTTCATAAGCAGGTGAACCCGGCTGCGGAGTTCTCGACCGCCTACCGGTCGACAACCGAAGGGCAGTTCGGCCTCGCCATACCCCAACAGGTTCCGACCAGGGTGGCAGGTATGGGTGAGGACGCATATCAACTGGTCCAGTCAACCACAAACCCTGATCGGGAAACCTCTGTGCAACTGTGGATTCGGGACGGCTGGATGGTGTACGGCGTGACCTGGCATCAGGCGGTGGACGCCGTCGACACGACCGTACCGGTCCTCGATGCAACGAATGCGCTGGCTATGCTGCGGAAGTTGACCGAGGGTACGTTGCCGAGGCTCCGGGTCTGACAGCATTACGCTGGGCTTGCATTGGCGCACAACGTGGTAGGTGCGGCAGGATGATGGCAGCTTTGTGTCTCGAACGGGGAGGGTTACCAATGGCAGAGACGCCGCCGCCGTCCATGACGGATCTGCTGACGGCAGCTACGCAAGACACGTTGACGTTCAATCCGGCGCTTGCCAAGAACGCGATGGATATATGCAGTGGCATGATCGGGTACCTGCTTGCCATCGGGGAACAGCTGGACCGGACCAAGGAGAACACCAAAGACTTCGCCGGACCGCTCGACCCTTTCGCATCGGGGCACAAGTGGGCGGCAGGGTTCGGGCAGCTCGCTGACCAAGCGAACGGAATCCTCGATGCGAATGTCAAGACGGTCCAGGCCATGGCGGATCTTTTTCGAGAGGCCGCAAAGACCTTTCAGAATGCCGAGGACGAAAGTGTCCGGGCATTCACCAGCCTGAAAATGACCACGCAGGCGAGTCCCGACGTGAGCATGACTCAAAATGATTACGCAGTGATATTCCAGAAGTATCAGCCGCGCCCGGCCGGTGATGTTGAGCAATACAGGCAAATGGTCAAAGACCCCGGCGCAGTCGGCAATTATTCGATGCCCAAGGACGACAAAGCGCTGTCTCCTGAAAATTCCACCGCCCTGACGTGGGGGCAATTGGTGGCGTTGCGGAACAGTATCAATTCCGACAATGTCTCGCGGCTTGCAGCCGAGTGGGGTTGGATGAAGGGTCGATTGGATTTCGCGCTCGATACGTTCAAGCGGGATATCGTCGATAACACGCTGATGACCAACGGGTGGGTCGGGGTGTCGGCTTCGGCAGCGGCGGCTACGGCGAGCAATTATGTAACCGAAGCGAAAAAATTTGCCGCCAAAATGGGAAAGATAGAAGAAAGTCTGTACAAAGCGGCGAGTTATCTGCAGGCCACAAAGAATGAAATGCCGAGAACAGATCAGCCGCCCCTCATCGAGAAAAATGGCGACAACTACTATTTTACTGAAGATGACAGGGGTAATCCTTCATACGGTTCAACCGAGCAGGAGTGTCTCGAGGGCTTGTTGAAGCTGTACCGAATCGCATTCGATGCGACGTACGTTCAAGGAGTCTTCGACTACAACGCCAATTTGATCAGCTTCGACGTCTTCCCGACGAGTGGTCTTCCCACTCCGGAAGTTCCGTCGAATCCGCAGAACGATGACCCGGGCAGCCCGACTTCGCCGGGCACGACGACCCCTTCGTCGCCGACCACCACCCAGCCGACCACACCTCAGCCGAATGAAGAACAGCCGGCCAATCCGAATCCCACTCAACCTACGACGACTGACGATTCGTTGAAGAATGTGGCGGAACTGGCTTCGACCGTTCTGTCATCAGGGACGGAGGCACTGCAAACTGTCATGCAGGAAGGTGTGACAGGGTTGCAGTCGCTGATCTCGTCGGGTACGACGGCCTTGCAGCAGTTGACGCAGCAGGAGACGACCCAGGATCCGACGACTCCGGGTCTGACCACCACTACAACGACCACCGGGAATCCGTCCGGTCTGACCACTGGTGGTGGCAGCCCATCAGGTCTCGGTTCGGGCAGCCCGACAACTACGACCTCCCCGCAGAAGACGCAGCTGTTTCCCCGCGCCGCGGTTCCGGTGTCGACGGCGTCCGAGGAAACGACCACAACGACGACCTCCCGTGCCGGACTGGCCACGACGTCCGGAACCACCACTGGCGCATCCAGCCCGATGATGGGTTCACCAATGTCCGGTGCCTCGCAGGGGCAGCAGGGCAAGGAGCACAAGCGAGCCGAGTACCTGAAGTCCGGGACCAACCTGAATGAGGTCTTCGAGGAATTGCCCGTTGCGGTTACGCCGGTGGCCGAGAAATGAGCACGTGGCGCTTCGGTGACCTAGAGCTCGTCGTGCTGTGGGAGCAGTTCACCGGTGAAGGCTTGCCCGATCCGTTCATTTTCACCAGCCGCACGCCCCTGCTCTTCGACTACCTTCGTGAGAAGCGCGCGGTGGCGGAACAGTTGCGAGCCAGGCAGGATCCATCGCTGCGGTGGCTCGCAGAAGTCGTTACGCAACCTGACCTGCGGATTACGGTGAGCGGTTTCGATTGCCGCGACCCCGAGAATGCCGAAGGTCGGATCCGGATGATTGCCCTGCGGCGTGCTGATCGGGGGCTTCTCATCAAACAGTTACCCGGCGAGACCTATTTGCACAGTGGCGGATTCGTAGTGAGCGAATGTGATCCACTGCGGCTCGCGGACGAGGTGGCCGCAGCTCTTCCCGAGGTCGAAGCCGGTAAGCAGGCGGAAATCGAGCTGGTCGACCCTCGTCGGAACGCGGTATCGGAAAGCGAAATCGGTCGAACGATCATCGACGATGTCTTCGAAGATTCGGCTGGTCTCCGTTCGAAGAGGTTTCTCATGACGACCCCGGTCCGTATGGGAACCATTCAAATCGGTCAAGGACACTCGAAGTTCGGCCCGCAGGGCATAACCCGGTATGGCTTGGAATGGCGCGATCTCGATGGCGATGGGCGGTACCTGATCGGCGGAGAGCCGCCCTACAGAGCCGTCGCGGTCGACGGCGCCAAATTTACCCGCGCGATCAACGTGCGTGTGGCCGCGGTGATCCGGGCGATCAAAGACGAGCGCGGAATGCTGGGTGTATCCGAGTAGCGAGCCGACGGGCGTTGGGAGGCATGCAGGGCGTCGCCGCTATGTCGGTGGCGCAGAGGGTGCCTCATGTGATAGTCGTACCCCTAGCAAACTGGGAGGGAGTTGTTCATGACCGAGGCGGGGGCGGGGAGCCCTGATGCGGCCGAGGCTGGGTGGGCTTCGGTTACTGCGGCCAATATGAGTGGGTCCATTCGGATTCGGGTTACCGAGCAGGGCATTCCGCTGGCGGTGAAGGTGGATCCGGCTGAGTTGCGGCGGGATCCGGGGCAGTTGGCTGGGGAGTTGCTGCGGCTTTGTCAGAAGACGGCCAATCGGGCTGGGCTGGCGCGCAGGAAGCAGTTGGAGGCCGCTGGGATGAGTGCGGATGCGCTGGCGCGGACCGGGCTGCCCACTGAGGCGGAGGTCGCTCGGCAGGAGATTGTCGAGGAGCAGGACTACGATACTGAGCCGCAGAGCTGGCTTCGGACTGTGTGAGAGGGGCCCCGATGGTTTCGTCGATGGATGAGCTCGAGGAGCGGGTTCGGCGGCAGATGTATCGGTTTCAGGATTTGGCTGAGCAGATGGCGGCCGTTCGGGGGCGGGAGACCTCTGAGGATGGGGCGGTCATGGCGGAGGTCGATGGGAACGGGGCGCTGAAGGATTTGCAGTTCAGCCATGCTGTTTCGCGGATGACGCCGGCCGAGTTCGAGAGGGTGGTCGTGGATACGGCCGCGGCGGCGGCGCGGCGGGCGTTCGAGCGGCGGGCCGAGGTTGTGAACCAGTTCAATCAGGAGATGGCGGAGTAGGGGCGAAGGAAGCGAAGAGTTCACTCAACTTTGACGCTGCGTTTCCGCCTTGCCGTCTGGCACAAAGAAATTCACACTTGTAGTCTTCTACAAGATCGTAGGTTAGGGAGGGACACTGATGGCCGATCATGTGGCGGCGGAGTTTGCGCCGATTCTCACGTATGGGTCCGAGAAGGCGGCGCAGGCCGCGCAGGTGGCGGGGGCTGCGGCCGGGGACGTGGGCGCTTCGCTCGCGGCGGCGGTGCCCATGTTCGGGCTGATCGGGCAGGACTTCCTGGCGGCCTTCGCGATTGCGCAGGGGAACTACCTGCTGTCGTCGGCGGAGATCGCGGCGGTGCATGCGAGCACGGCGACTGCTGCTTACGCCGCGGTGGGGACCTACGGAGCCAATGAAGTGACCTCGGCAGCGAGCTTCCTCGCGAATACGCTGTGACGGACCCTTCGAATCCCACTGTTGTCGAGGCCCTGCGGACAACTGCCGTAGGGCCGATGCTCGATGTCCCGGTCGGCGATGTGCTGAACAATCTGGGATTGCCGCAGCTGCCGCAGCTTTCGGATATCGGGTTGCCGGACCTGTCCGGACTGCAGATGCCGACCCTGCCGACGATCGATCCGACCGTGCTGATTCAGCCGGCCGTGGATCTACTGAACTCGATCGGCACCGGCATTTCGGAGAGCGGGTTCGATCCCACCTCGATTCTGTCGGGGGTGGCCGATGTGCTGACCTCGGTCGTATCGCAGAGCAAGTCGTCGATCAATACGGTGACCAACACCTGGATCGGCGATGCGGCGAATGCGGCAAAGCTGCAGAGCCTTCAGGTCGAAGACGACAGCCTGACGGTCGCCGCGCAGGGTCAGCAGCAGAAGCTGATCATGCTGGACGCCTCGCGCATCGTGGCTCAGGGATATGCCGAAGTCAGTGGCGTCATCGCGCGGTTCATCGCGAATTTGACGGCGGGCATCGCCATGCTGCCGACGCCCGCGGGCATCCCGTGGCTGATCGGCATCGCCACCGACGCCATTGCCGAAGCGGGCATCATCGCGGCCAAGACCCGCGTCGAACTGAGCGGAAAGACCGTGGAGATGATCTCCGCGGGTACGAAGATCATGGTCGCCGGTGCTCCGATCGCCTCCAACGTCGGACAGCTGGTGAACATGGTCAACGCCGCCGCCCAGCCGTTGACCAGCATTGCGCCCACGGTCGCGACGAAGGTGCTGGAGAAGGGCGCCACGGTCGTCTCCTCCGGCTCCGAGGTGGTCAGCGAGGTGGTCACGCAGGGTCAATCGGTGCTGAGCAGCGTGACCAGCAACCTCACCGAGAAGACCAAGACCACCGATGAGGAGAAGACCACCGAGCAAACCAACGACGGCACCGATGACGGCACCGGCGGCACCGGGGACGACGGCTCCGGGACCGATGGCAGCGGCGTGGTCGGCGCGGGTATGCCCACCGGCACCAGCAGTCCGCTGAGCCAGCTCGCGAGCAGTCGCATTCCGACCGAGTCCACCGGCCTCGGAAACGGT
The DNA here is from genome assembly GCF_042672265.1 of Nocardia sp. NPDC127526. Taxonomy (NCBI): domain Bacteria; kingdom Bacillati; phylum Actinomycetota; class Actinomycetes; order Mycobacteriales; family Nocardiaceae; genus Nocardia; species Nocardia sp. NPDC127526. The sequence goes on from NZ_JBHXVO010000001.1 coordinate 708,896, forward strand.
TCGCCCACAGGACGATCCGTGTCCAATGTCAACAACCAGGCGACCCGTGCCAGCTCGCCCATGATGTCGCCCATGGGCTCGGCCGCGGGCGCCGCCCGAGCGGGCGACGCGGGCGGCGACGCCGGAGCCGACCGGCCCAACCTGGTGACCAGCGCACACGGTGACGAAGTGGTCGGACTCATCGAAGGTGTGTCTATTCCGGTTGTGGGCGCGGCCGAACCCGTCGATGATCTACCTGACAAAGCGCTCACGCTCTGATCGCTGGGGGAAAGAGAGAGGGATTGCCATGAGCAACAACGAATTCGACGGAGTGCGGTTCGACGCGTCTACCGCGCTGGCGGCGGCTTCGCAGCTCGACGCGCTGGCCGATCGTATGGCCGGCGGCATGGAGGTCGAGCAGGTGAAGCTGAACATCGCACCGGCCGGCGCCGATGAGGTGTCCGTGAGCGCCGCCCAGACGCTGAATGCCGTTGCGGCACAGTTCGCCACGGCCGGTGGCGAGGGTGTGAACGAGGTGCGCCAGCTGGCCGCCGCGCTGCGCGCCCAGGCCGCCAACTTCGGCCAGGTCGAAGAAGAGTCCATGGCCGGCTTCGGCGCGCCCACGGTCTGATCGGACACAGTTGCCGATGGTGCTGGAACCTACGCAACCTGGCTTCACCGGAACGGTCTGGGAAGCCAGGCCACCGGAGCAGCTCGCCAAGGATCTGGTGACGGGGGCGGGCGCCGTGCCCGCCGCCGAAGCCGGACTCGCCTGGGCGCGGCTGAGCGCGGGTTTCGGCGCCGCGGCGGTGGAGTACGAGCGGATTCTCGGAATGCTGGACAGCGCCTGGGAATCCAAGAACAGCGGGCCGTTCATCGAACGCCTGCGCTCGCTGCGGGACTGGATGGCGAATGCGGCCGCTTCCGCGGCGGGCAATGCCGTGCAGGCCGAAACGCATGCCGCCGCCTACGAAATCGCGCGATTGGCGATGCCGGACGCCGAGGACGCCGAGAAACTCCGCCAACTCCGGGAGCTCTTGGAGCAAGTCGGTACGGCGCTCGGCGCGCCCATGCTGGCCAAGGTCGCACTCGCCGAGAACGACGCCGATACGGTGAAAGCCGTTGCGGCGCGGGTGATGCGCACCTACGAGGCGGCCACCGAATCGCTGGCCAAACCGTGGGAGCAGCAGCCACCGCCGAAGATCTCCGAAGGCTTGAAGACCACCACCGAGACGACCGCCTCCACCGAGCAGTCGACGACACCGGGATCGCCGGGCACGATCCCCGGATACTCGATACCGCCCATCAGCATTGCGCCGGTGAAGACGGAATTGCGGGTCAAGGACACCGAAGTCACTACCAAGGCCGAACAGGTTGTGGTGCAACCGGTTACGGTGCAGCAGAGTGGCGGCACCATGCCGATGTCCCCCGCGGCCATGTCACCGGGCACCCAGTCCGACGAGGAACACACCACCCGCGAGGGCCTGTCCCGCGTACCGGCCGGCGATGCCGAACTCGGCCTGGGCGCCGGTATGCAGGTCGCCCCGGCCGTTTTGGGTGGAATGGACCCGAATGCCCAGCGGCCATCGGTGGATATCGCGTTCAATGCAGGTAGTACCGGAACCGAAGCGCCCAAACCGGCCGAACCCGTCGCACGAGGAGAGGAGGCGACAGCATGACCACGCTGACCAACGACAGCGTTATCGCACTCGCCACCCAACTCGGCGTGCAAACCCTGCCGCTGGTGCTATCGGTTGGACCGCAACAGGATTCGCACCACGAATGGCAGCAGGCCCAGGAACGCGCCCGCGCCGAACTACAAGCGGCCCGCATCCTGGACGCCCACGGCGACGCCGATCCCGACACCGCCGCAGCATTGTTCGCCCTGGCCCAGCCGGATCGTGAACTGGCAGCCCGGATCTTCACCGGCGAGGGCACCGTGCGCGTCTGCATCGCCCGCCGCGGTGAGGAAAACGTAGTCGCCACCCGACGCGGCGACAACCTCGATATCCGAACCATCTGGGCCGACGGAAAAGGCGATTCCCTGGCCCGCCCCATTCTCGAAGCCCTGGGCCATTGCGCCCCCGCGGAAGTCGCGAGCTTCAGCGCCCTGTCCTCCGACCTGGCCGAACGCCTCGACTCCGCAACCACATCCGAGGACTACGCGAGCGCCGTCTACAGCCTCGGCGTCGCCGACAACGACGCTCCCGCATACGGTCTCGCGCTATCGTCCACCCATGCTTACGCCGAGGTGGTGGCCTACACCTACACCGACGGCGTGACCGACCGATCGCCCGGAGCCGTGGCGGTGTACGACACCGCGCGGGGCCGCATTGTGGCCGCACCGGCGATCGCCCCGGACCAGCAACTCTGGTCCACCATGACACCGGGCACCGATCACCGGATCGCACAGGCGATTTCGGCACTGATCGAATCATTGCCTGGGGGGAGGTGGCTGTCCTGATCCACAGTGAGCGGGTCGGCTAACCACCCCAAACAAGGCGATGCAGTGCCTGTATCGCCTGGTGATCCAACAAAATCGCAGAGGTAAGAGGGAATACCATGAGCGGCGTAAAGTCAGAACACGATATTGCCACAGCGGCCCAGGGTGAGATGGCCGATGTGGTTGCGACGATCAAGTCCATCCTGAGCAAGGTCACCAGCGCTGTGGATGCCGCCAAGGCCGGCTTCCAGGGTGACGCTGCGGCCGCTTTCCAGGGCGCCGCCAACGCTTGGGACGGCGAAGCCAACCGCCTCAACGGCATTCTCAACGAGTTCGAGTCGCAGGTCGGCACCGGTATCGCCACCTTCAAGAACCTCGACTCCGAGAACGAGTCCGGCTTCAAGACCCTGACCAACCTTTCCTGATCAGATCGCGAATCTGACTCACGAACCTGACGAAGGACTGAGTAATGCTTTACGACGCTAAAACCATGAACGAGCTGGCCTCCTCCCTCAAGGAGAACTTCGGCCAGCTGATGATCGCGGGCCAGGACCTCGAGGCCGCCGCCAACAAGCTCACCACCGCGTGGGAAGGCAACCAGGCGCAGACCTCGTTTGTCGCCGTCCACAAGAAGTGGAACGACGAGTACAGCAACACTCTGCAGACCCTGGACAACGTTGCCGCCGAGGTCGAGAACGCTCTCGGCCGCGCGCTGGGCGCCGACGGCAAGATCGGTGACGGTTTCGTCTTCTGAACGAACCTGACCGTCCGCAGCAGCGCATCCCTCTGTGGTTTCGAGGGGTGCGCTGCTGTCGGATGATCACCGAAGTAGATTCGTGCGTGTAGTTCTCGCTCCGACGGAGGATCAGTGCCAGCCCAGTTGACCACGCGGGCCCAGGTCAATGGGTACCGCTTTCTACTGCGACGTCTCGACCACGCGCTGGTTCGCCGTGATGTGCGCATGCTGCACGACCCGATGCGCGCACAGTTCCGCTCGCTTATTGCCGGTGCCGTACTGGCGATTCTGGTGGTAGCGGGTGCGGCCATCATGGCGTTCATTCGCCCGCAGGGCTCCATCGGCGACGCGACCATCGTGATGGGCAAGGAAAGCGGCGCGCTGTACGTCGTCCTGACGGATGAGGACGACGACACCAAGCAGACCCTGCATCCGGTGTTGAACTTGGCTTCAGCACGGTTGATCGTGGGCAAGAACGAATCCCCGAAATCGGTCAAGGACGCGAAGCTCAATTCGCTGCCGCGCGGTCCGATTCTCGGAATTCCTGGCGCTCCTGCCGCTTTGCCGGGCACCAAGCAGGGCGATCGATCCCAGTGGACCCTGTGTGACACCACCTCGCTGTCCGTCACCGGTGGTGCAGCTTCCTCCGCGGGCGCGACAACCACGGCAATCGCGGGCAAACCTGAACTGAACGAGCGCATCAAGATTGCGGATCCCAGTAGCGCACTCTTTGTGCGTCAGGGCGACAAGTCGTATCTGATCTACGACGGCAAGCGTGCCCAAGTCGACCCGAGCAACACCGTCATGAACCGTTCGTTGAATCTGGCCAACCAGCGCTCGCGGCAGATTACCTCTGGCCTCCTCGGTGCCGCGACCGAAGTTCCGCCACTGGAAGCTCCCACCATTCCCCAGGCTGGTGAGCCCGGTCCGGGCAAACTGAGTAGTGTCCCGGTGGGCGGCGTCATCCGTGTCGCGCTAGGCAGCTCCGACAAGCCGGAGCTGTATGTCGTGCTGTCGGATGGTGTGCAACGTATTTCGGCTTTCACCGCGCAGGTCATTCGCAATGCCAACTCGCAGGGCATGAGCGAAATCAAGCCGGTGACACCCGACCTTCTCGACGGTGTCGCTGTGGTGAACACGCTGCCGGTCAACGATTTCCCGACCGAGGCACCGAAGGTGATCACGGCCGAGGACAGCCCGGTGGCCTGCATTTCCTGGGCGAAGGAGAACGCCGCTGGAAAGACCGAGGCCGACGCCACTGAAGGCCCTGCCGACCGCGCGGCGGTCTCCCTGCTGGTCGGTACCCGCCTGCCGATCTCCGAATCCGCTTCGCCGGTCTCGCTGGCCAGCGCTGATAAGACGGGTGATCGGATCGATAGCGTGTACATCGCTCCTACCACCGGCGAATTCGTGAAGGTTACCGGCATCGAGCCGGGAAGCTTGCGACGTGACAGCCTGTTCTATGTGGCCGACAACGGAATCCGCTACGGCATTCCAGACATCGAGACCGCGCAGAAGCTCGGTCTGGGCTCTTCTCCGCTGTTGGCTCCCTGGCCGGTCATTGGGCAGTTGGTTCCCGGCCCGACCCTGTCCTCGAACGGAGCCTTGACCATGTGGGATGCGCTGCCCACCGGCGAATACTGACAGCTCTATCGACTTTGGTTCGGTGAGCAGCACTGTAGGGCTGGCTATTACACTCTGCTGACCAAGAGCAACTGCTCATAAGCAATCTGTCAGATCGGGTGGGGGGAGCAGTAACAAGGTGCTGTACAACCTAGGTCGGGCCGCGCGCGTGGCCCTGGCTGCCGGAGCGTCCTTTCTATTGATGGCCACTGCGGCCTGCGGTTCGGAGTCCAACGCGGCTGGCGAGCAATCGGTGGATCTTGCCAAGCTCGACGTTGGCAACTACCCGACGCAGCCTCAGGAGTGGGCTCCCGAGGATCGCTCGGAGGCAGTGCGAATCGTCGAAGCCTTACGACTAGGCGACGTTATGCCACTTGCCGAAGAGGTCGATCCAGCTCTGAAATACCCCGTCGCCGGCACTCCGTACACCAAACCCGGTAAGTCGACTGGCGGAACCATGTTCGGTTGGCTGAACAAAGACGACTTCGCCAGCAACACACCGGGACTGATCGCCGCATTCGGGTCTGCCGCTGGATCCAACCTGGACCGTGGGATCTCTACGGTGCTAATCAACAATGTCTTGCTCTTCGAGACCGATGAGGCGGCTACCTCGGCCGCCGCCTCGCTGGCACGCAGCGGATTCGCAGATACCAAAGGCAGAGCGGTCGAGCCGGGAGTCTCGGCACAATACCCGACCGCATCGGTCATGTGGATTCCCGACTTCCAGGTGCTCGCTTCCGTATACGCCACCGGGAAGTTCGTAATCATCGAGGTGGTTCAGGACAACGTGAACCGCGCCATGCGGTACTTCGACCCTGGTCACTCCGACCAGTCCGTGCTGGTGGCTTTGGCCGACAAGGCCACCAGTGTCACAATCGATAGGTTGAAAGCCTTCGAGCCGACCCCGCCGAGCTCGCTTGCAGAGCTGCCTCTCGATCCTGAAGGTATGCAACGGATAACCCTTCGGTCTTCCGGCACTATTTTCACCGGCGTTCAAAACGATCACGGCGCATTGCATAACGCGGATGGGCTCGACAACCGCTCTCGTGCCTTGTACGACGATGCGGGCGTGGAGTACGTAAGTGTCGGTGCAGGGGAACTTACACGTGCTCGCGACTCGGACGCGGCGGTCTCACTTGCCTTGGAATACACGAGGAACCGGCTCCTGATCCCCGCCGACTCACCCCGCGAACTTCCGGGGGCGCGATGCGTGAAGTACCGCGGTCCGTTGGAGTCCACCACGGTCCCTTACTACTGCACCGTCGCCGTAGGGCGGTATGCCGCACGCGTGTGGTCCAGCCAGTTGCCGGACGCTCATCAACAGATCGCCGCGCAATACGCGATCCTGGTCAACGGCAAGTAGGCGGATATGAGAACTCTTCGCATTCAGCGCGTCGGCAGAAAGGCATGGGTCGGTTTCATTGCCACTGGGATTGTGGGTGCCTGTGCGGTAACTGCCGTCGGGTGCAACGATGTTCCAGGAGATCCGACGGCGGGTGAGATCGATGTCCGGACACTCGATGTGGGCAACTATCCGACGACTCCCTTGGACCTAAGGGCAATCTACGACCATGCACCGAGCACAGGGCAGGACTTGGCTGTTGGGCGATTGGCTGGCGCGATCGCAAATGGCATCGAGATCGACCCGAGTTTGAAATACGGACTGCGGACCAAGGACATTACGACGTCGTTCACGGCGACCATGGTGTTCACGGAGGAGGTCAAGCCGATCGTCGAACGCTACGGCATGATGTTCGGCTTCACCGCGACCACCAGCACGCATCCGCTGGTCGAATCCAACATCGTCCACATCCCGAGGACGATCAACGCCTTCGACGGCGAAACACCCGATCCAGCGTCGACCAGCGTCAACATCACCATCCTGCAGTTCCCGGACGAACAACGTGCGCGGAGCGCTGCCGAGGAGATCGAGGCCGCCGACTTCGCTGTCGCACCCGAGAATGCCGCAGTCACCATCGACAAATACCCGTCGGCGCGAGCGCACTGGCGGCCTGGCGTGCCGTCGCTGGGGTCGACGATCGCGCATGGCGCGTATCTGGTGAATGTATATGTCGAGCAGCCGACGCCGGAACTGGACCGATTGAAGGAGTACACCGAGAAGGTCCTCGCAACGCAGTTGCCACTGCTGGATACGCTGCCGCCCCTCACGAATCGGGACATGCTGCTTCTGGATTACGACCCGGATTCCATGCTGCAGCGAACCTTGCACCCCGGAAAGTACCCCGCACCGGCGGCCCTCAGCGAGATGTCATACGTACCCCGCGCTTTTCTGCACTTCGTCTCTGATCAGAGCTTCTGGAAGAAGCTGATCGACGATAACGGAGTCGACCGCATTTCCACGGCGGCGAAGGGCGGACTCCTGATGCGCGCACCTGACGCAGAGGCCGCCGCGAAGCTGTGGTCCGAATGGAAAGTGCCTGATCACAGCTCTGCCGACACGCCGACGGGTATGAGGGATGTCTTCTGCGCGGAGAACCCCAAGCCTAAACCGAGCGACTTCGGCACGAGCTGGAATGTGAACGACCGCTACTACTGCACGGTTCGCTACGACCGCTATGTAGCTCGGGTGCACGGCATGCAATTGAAGGACGTCCATCAGCGCGCCGCAGCACAGTACGCGTTACTCGCGAATAGTCAGGTTCTGTAGGGGATTACGAGCATGACCATAGGTCCTGGGAATGTCGTCGGCGGTTACCGCATCGAGCGAGTACTCGGCACCGGCGGAATGGGGACGGTGTACCTGGCACGGCATCCTCAACTGCCTCGGTACGATGCGCTCAAGGTGCTCAACGCTGCCATGACCAGCGATCGGGAGTTCCGGACACGCTTCGAGCGAGAAGCGAATCTGGCTGCGGCGCTGGACCATCCGAATATCGTCGCGGTGTACAACCGTGGCACGGATCATGGGCAATTCTGGATCGCCATGCAGTATGTTGACGGCACTGATGCTGCGGCGGCCATGGAGCACGATCCGCGATCCATGACGCCATGGCGCGCGTTGCGAATCACCACGGAGGTGGGGCGCGGTCTGGATCATGCGCACCGACGTGGGCTTTTGCACCGCGACATCAAACCTGCGAACTTCCTGCTGTCGGGCGGTGACGGTGACGAAGAACGAGTTCTGCTCACCGATTTTGGGGTGGCCAAGCAGACCGAGGACACCACTGAACTCACTCAGGCCGGTAGTTTTGTCGCCACGATCGCGTATGCGTCGCCGGAGCAGCTGAGCGGCCATCCTCTCGATCACCGCACCGATATCTATAGTCTGGCCTGCTCGTTCTACAAGATGCTCACGGGCCGGAACCCGTATCCCGGAGTCCAACCGGCGTTGGTGATGTCCGGACATCTGCACGAGCCTCCACCGCGTGTGACTGCCGTCGACCCGTCGATGCCGGTGGCAGTGGACGAGGTGCTCGCAGTCGCGATGGCGAAGGATCCCGCACGTCGATTCGACACCTGCCACGAATTCACCACCGCACTGCATCAGGCCATGCACTACGGGGTTTCCGGGCTGACTCAGCAGACCATGCCCAATGGACGGTCAGCGACTTCGCCCGAGGGCGAGGCGGTGTCTGTGCCTGCCTCGGAATCCATTGGAGCAAAGTCGAAGTCGCGTACACAATTGTTAGTGGGTGCCGCTGCAGCGATTGCGGTGGCGCTCGCTGCGGGGCTCGGCGCCTGGGGTCTTCGCGATGGTTCCGCGGTCGATGCTGCATCCCCTACGGCGACGTCAGTGGCCGCAGCGCCGGCTTCGATCGCTGACGCACGCAAGCAGAATCCGGCCTTTGAAGGGAAAACCGTCGCGATATTGGATGTTTCGGGCACAACCGGTTCGTTGCTGGACGTGGCGATGCGCCTGGACGGTACCCCCCAATCGCAGTTCTTCACCGACCTCGGCTTCACCTACAACCCGGTCGCGACCCGGCGCGGCAATGAACCCGATCCGCGCCCGATCAATGTCGTCACTTTGGGGGAGACTTCACTGACGCGGCTCGAGGCGGGCTACCTGCTGGTCATGCGCAGCGACACCGGGGCGGGTGGCGGGGGCATGGCGAATCTGCCGCTGGCCATAACCAATAACCGGGCGACGGTCATCATTGTCGACGATCCCGCTGCGGTCTCCGCGCTCCGCAACTGGTCCGATCGATCCGAAAAGACGCTTCTGGAACGGCTTCTCCCAATCCTGAGCAAGAGCATCAAGTAGTAAGGAAAACGGGTGGGGAAAACTCGAAAGGGATTGTCGGCGGCGCTGATGGTGATCGCGCTGGGGGCGGCTTCGGCGTGCGGTACCGATTCGCCGGAGGCGGAGCCGGAGCCGGTGATCGATCTGGCGGCGCTGGATGTCGGCAGTTATCGGGCCGAGCCCAAGGATTTTCAGCCGAAGGAGCCGCTGTTCGTGGGGCGGGCCTTCGAGGCCGAGCGGATCGGCAGTTCGATGCCGCTGCCTTCGGAGATGGATTCGCGGTTGAAGGTCAATCTCGGCCATGTCGTGCACGGGTTCCTGGAGCCGGGTACGACGCACGACAGCCCGATGTACACCTATCTGCAGAAGGATGGATTCACCGAGGACGCAAAGGGTTTCGTGGCCGGGTTCGCCACTACCGGGCAGTCCGAGGAGGAAGAGGCGATTTCGTTCTCGATGTCGACGTCGGCGCTGTTGTTCGAGACCGAGCAGCAGGCCACGGAGGCGGCGGGGGCGCTGGCGCGGCGCGGGTGGGAGATCACCGACTTCATCGGCTCCGAGTTCGTCGATGTCACCAATGTGCCGGGCAAAGTGCAGCCCACCCAGTCGGCCGAGCATCCGAGTGCGATCTCGTCCTGGGTTCCCGACGAGCAGCGGCTCGCCTCGTGGTTCGCCTCCGGCAAATTCGTCATCGTCGCGGTGGCCGATCACACCGAGAACCAGAAGCTGGGGATATCGGATCAGAATTTCCTGCAGACCCTCACCGACGCTGCGATCACGGCCACCGCGGAGCGGCTGAAGTCGTTCCAGCCCACGCCGGTGGACAAGCTCGGCAGCATCGACTTCGATCCCGAAGGCATGATGCGTATTTCGCTGCGCCGCCTGGAGGGGGATTCGTTCATGAATCTGCCCGGGGTCTACGACGTGCCCGGATATCTCCATCTCACCGAGAATCCGGAGAAGGTGCGCGAACTGTTCGACGAGCACGGTGTCGATCGCGTGAGCAGTGATGCCGGGACGCTGTATCGGACCAGGGACTCCGCGGCGGCCAAGGACTTCCTGGCCACGGAGTCGGTCGACAAGTACATGCGCAAGGTGGAGTCGCCGCCGGGGCTGCCCATCGCGCGGTGCAACAAATATCGCGGGCCGGAACGCGCCGTGGTTCCGTACTACTGCTACGTGTCCTACGACCGGTATGTATCCATGGTGTGGGGCAGTCAGCTGTCGGACGCGCACCAGCGTATTTCGGCCCAATACGCGATTCTCGCGCGCGGTGTGTAGGGGAGGACGAGTCATGAAACTCCGCAGCACAATTGTCCGGGGCCTCGCACCTGTTGCCTTGCTCGCTTTCCTGGCCGGTTGCGCGGCAGTGCCGGGCGAACCGGTCGCCGGTGAGATCGATATCCGCACACTCGATATCGGCTCTTATCCCACCGATCCGCTCGACTACCGCACCAAGTTCTCACCCGGGGTCGACGACGGCGTCCAGCTGTCCATCATGCGATTGGCGGGGGCCGTCCCCAATGGCCTCGAAATCGACCCGAGCCTGAAGTACGGGCGGCAGGTCAAGCCGCTGCGGTACGACCACGATGCCGGCTTCCTGCTCTTCGACGGCGCCACCGAGATCGTGGAGCGCCACAAGATGATGTTCGGCTTCTCGATGTCGGCCGCCACCACCGCGGCCGCCGAGAGCAAGGACTACTCGCTGCAGCGCGATGTCAACAAGTACGACGACGGTAAGCAGACCGGTACCACCAGCGTGAATCTCACGGTGCTGCAATTCGCGGACGCCGACACCGCGCGAACTGTTGCGACCGAACTCGAAGCCGCTGATTTCGCCGCGGCGGCGGACCTCAATCAAGCGGTCACGCTGGAGGAATATCCGGACGCGAAGGCGCATTGGCGACCGGGCATTCCGACGCTCGGGGCCACGATGGCGCACGGCAGCTATGTGGTCAATGTCTTCGTCAAAAGGCCGGACCCGGATCTCGCGGCGCTGAAACAGCTGACCGGAAAGGCCCTCGCCGCGCAACTCCCGCTGCTGGACCAGTTGCCGCCGCTGTCGAAACGCGACATGTTGCACCTGGACTACGACCCGCAGGCAATGCTCCGCCGCACCCTGCATCCGGACGACTACATGATGCCGGACTTCCTGACCGAGGCGCAGTTGACCCCGCGCGCTTTCCTGCATACGACCGGTGACCAGGAAACCTGGAAGCAGCGGCTCGAACTCGGTGGAATCGATGCGTTGTCGACGGTGGACGGTGGAGCGCTCTTGCTGCGTACGCGCGATTCCGGTACTGCCGCAGTGGTGTTGGACGACTTCAAGAATCGCGCCCAGACGATTCTCGACGCACCGGCCGGTGTGCCCGGCGCCTACTGCCAGGAATACCCGACGGTTGCCGGCGGGGACAATGACGCCCGGTACTTCTGCACCGTGCGCTACGACCGCTATGTCGCCCGGGTCGCCAGCGCTCAGCTCAAGGACGCACAGCAGCTGGCGGCGGCGCAGTACGCATTGCTGGCCAACAGCTCGTGGATGTAGGGCGGGGAAGGGAAATATGACTATCGGACCCGGGGCCGTTGTCGGCGGATACCGGATCGAGCGGGTGCTGGGTGCGGGCGGTATGGGGACCGTGTATCTGGCCAAGCATCCGAGCCTGCCGCGCTGGGATGCGCTGAAGGTGCTCAGTGCGCAGTTGAGCACCGATCAGGAGTTCCGGGGACGGTTCGAGCGGGAGGCGAATCTGGCTGCGGCGCTGGATCATCCGAATATCGTCGCGGTGCACAACCGGGGTGAGGATCACGGGCAGCTGTGGATCGCCATGCAGTATGTGGATGGGATCGATGCTTCCGAGGCGATGAAGCGGGATCCGCGGTCCATGACGCCGCATCGGGCCTTGCGGATTGTCACCGAGGTCGGGCGGGGGCTGGATCATGCGCATCGGCGAGGGCTGCTGCACCGGGATGTGAAGCCTGCCAACTTCATGTTGTCGGCGGTCGATGGGGATGACGAGCGGGTGCTGCTGGCCGATTTCGGGCTGGCCAAGGACACCGAGGACAGTACCGAGCTCACGCAGACGGGGACCTTCGTCGCGACGGTCGCCTATGCCGCGCCGGAGCAGCTGTCGGGGGATCCGGTGGATCGGCATACCGACATCTACAGCTTGGGTTGTTCCTTCTACAAGCTGCTGACCGGCCAGAATCCTTATCCCGCAACGCAACCCGCGCTGGTGATGACCGGGCATCTGTTCGAGCCGCCGCCGCGCATCACCGCGGTGCGGCCGGATCTGCCGCAGGCCCTCGACGAGGTCATCGCGGTGGCCATGGCGAAGAATCCGGCGGAGCGATTCGACACCTGTTACGAGTTCACCCAGGCGCTGGATATGGCGCTCAATCAGGGCGTGTCGATGTTGTCGATGCGGACGCAGCGGGGAATGCCCACCGCGGCACCGGTTTCACAGCGACAGAGGACGACTCAGGAGCAGCCTCCGCCGCCTGCGAAATCGCCGGTGGCGAAGGGGCGCTGGATTGCGGCGGGCGCCGCAGCGGTGGCTGTCGCCCTAGCGGTGGGGATCGGGTTGTGGGCCGTGAACAGCGGGGGCGGCGCCGATGTCGCCGTGCCTATGACCACCACGGTCGCGCCGGCGTCGACGCCGAAGACGCTGGCCGAGGCGCGCGAGCAGAATCCGCAGTTCGCCGGGAAAAGCATTGCCGCGGTGGATATCACGGGTGAGAGCGGTTATCTCGCCGAGCTCGCGATTCATCTGCGGCCCAGCGCGCAGGCGACCTTCTTCGAGGCGCTCGGCTTCGTCTATCACGTCGCGTGCGTGCGCAAGGGCGATGAGCCGACGCCGCGGCCGGTCGACAAGAGCTACACCGCGGATCCGAGTCCGCTGACGCAGGTCGACTCCGGGTACCTGCTCGCGGTGCGCAGCGATGCGCAGGCGGGCAAGGGCGGCATGGTGAATCTGCCGTCGCAGGTGAGCAGCCGGAAGGCGACCGTGCTGGTGCTCGACGATCCCGCGGCCGTCATCGCCCTGCGGGAATGGTCGGACAGCTCCGAGCAGATCCTGCTGGAGAAGCTGCTGCCGATTCTGCGTAAGAGCGTGAAGTAGAGAGCGCCCTCGTCATCCCGGCGTGCTTTTGGCCGGGATCCACCTCTGGTGCAGGTAGATTCCGGCCACAAGCACGCCGGAATGACGGGGTGGCGGGTGGCGGGGTGGCCGGGAGAGCCCGGACATGGGACCGGCTCAGGCTCGAGCCGCCGCCCCGAGGTAGTGCTGTTCGGCGGGTGTCGTGACCAGCATGGCGGTGGTCTTGGTCGCCGGGGTGTGCACGGTGACGGTGTGCGGCGCATTGGGATGCTGCACGATCGTCACGTCCGCATCCGGCTGGTAGTCCGGTGGCAGGGTTTCGTGCACGGTGACCACGGTGGCCGAGCCCGGGGGAGCGGTCGCGGGGACGCCGTCGAAGACGATGACCGTGGCGGCCGGGTGCGGGGCGCGGGCGTTCATGGTGCTGCCGCGGGAGCTGTGGGTGACCGAGGACGCCAGGGAGAGGGCGTGTGTGGCACCGACATTCGCGATCATGCCCTGCCAGGCGCCGGGACGGGCGGTGTGCACGACCGCGCCCGCGCCCAGGGCGATGGCGCGCAGGATGACCTGCTGGGCCAGGTGCAGATCGGAGATGATGTCGATGCGGCGGGAGCCATTGCCGATGAGCGGCACCGCGATTCCGCTGCCGGTGGCGTCGGCGCCGATGAGCTGACCGCAGCCGGCGGTGGGAACCGAGATGTCGGAGAGCGCCTCCAGCGGACCGCGGTAGCCGCCGGGGCGGACCTCCTGGGCGCCGAAGGACAGGGTGTCCGCCAGGGCCCAGAGTTGGCGGCGGGGAAGCTCTCTCAGGCCGAGAATGGGGGCCTCGTCCAGTTCGTGGTTGGTGTCGTAGCGGACGCGGGCGTCCACCTCGATGTTCTCGGTGTCCGCACCGGCGTACGGCGACATGCTCTTCGCGGGGCGCAGGCGCACGGTCACCGTGGTGGCGAGGCTGCGCACCGCCCAGATCTTGGCCAGGCCGTCGGAATTGAACAGTTCCGGATCGATCTGGAAGGTCGTGAGATGGATTCCGTTGTGCTCGAGGGACTTCGCGGTCTCGGTGAAATCGTCCACCGGAATGCCGCGGGTCAATTCGCGCATGGCGGCGGTCATCTCGGAGGTGGTGAGCACCGAAGCGGTGATGCCGCGGGCCGCCAGCCGGTTGGCCACGCGCCGGGTGGCGATAATGGCCGCGCGCAGGGCGCCTTCCGGTCCGCCGCCGCGATTGTTCACGGCCTTGGAGTTCGCCAGGGGATTCAGCCGCAGCACCAGCCACACCGTGCGGTGCGCGATGGCCGGCAGCGGGCCGAGGATCTCGTCGTACAGCCGGCCCAGCGGGGCGATGGTCGCCGCGTAACCGGACAGCACGGCCTCGGTGCTGGCGGTGCGGGTGCCGGTGCTGATCACATCGGCCGAATCCAGTTCGACATCGTATTGCCGTAGGCAGGAAGCGATTTCGGCGAGCGGGAGCACCTGATCGGTGTCCAGCGAGCCGCGGCGCAGCAGGGTCAGGGTGTCCGGCGGCGGGTCGATGCGCAGCATCATGGTCAGCAGCGAGCCGTCCCAGCGCAGGCCGTAGCTGCCGCCCTCGGGCAGCGGGACGTCGACCATGGTCGGCTCGTCCAGGGTGCCGCGGCGGGCCTGCCGCCAGCGGTAGGCGACCCAGCGGCCGATGCGCAGGCCGATGGGAATGCCGCCGACCGGGAGCAGGCCGATGAGCGCCGGGACGATGCCCGCGATGAGCGAACCCCACCAGGGGGAGTCGAAGGCCACGGCGACCAGCGAGGCCGTCACGCCGATCAGCACCACCGGAACGACCAGGCGCAGCGGCATCATGCGGAACAGCCACATGTCATCCGAACGCAGTTCGGCGGGAGACGGATTCGGCGCGGGCGGCGGCTGTGGTGCACCCTGCGGTGGCGGCTGGGGAGCGCGCCGGGAACGAGGCTCCGGCGTCTCCTCGGGCGCGGGGCCGCGGTACTGCTCGGCGTCCGGCGGCTGCGGCGCGCGATGCTGCCCACCGGGAGGATGCAGCGAATCCGGTTGCGGGGCACGATGCTGCCCATCCGGCGGTCCCTGCGGGGGTTGCGGTCCGCGATACTGACCGCCCTGCTGATCCGGGTACGGCGCGCGGCGCTGTCCGGGCGGCGCGCCGTATTGCCCACCGGCAGGCTCGGATTCGGGCATCCGATGCTGTCCGCCGGGCGGCATCCGGTGTTGGCCGGCCTGCGGATCAGACGGCAGCCGGTGCTGCCCGCCCTCCGGCGCGCGGTGCTGGCCGGGCATGGGCCGGGGCGGCACCGGTCGTCCGGGGCCGTTGCTGAAGTCGTTCATCGCGCTGCCTCTCAGCCGAGGGCCGAGGCCAAACCGAGCGAGGTGAGCACCGTGGTCAATGCCGCCTTCATATCCGGCTCCTCGATCCGCCTGAGCATGGCCTCGTCGATGGCGCTCAGATCGATGGAATCGTCATTGGCGAGCCGGAATTCACGTTCCTCTTCGGCGGCTTCGATCAGATTTCGGATGAAGCGGCCGTTACCGGCCAGGTCGACGCCGCGGCGCGGCTGCCCGCTCTGGTCGGTGCTCTCCATCTCGTACAACTTCGCGCACGTCGCGACCAGGGCGTTGAGCGCGCCCTCGGACAGATCCGAGTCCCGCTTGTTGGCGATGACCTGCCCGATCTGGCCGAGCTCCTCGGCCGCGTAGGACGGGAACTGCAGTCGCTTCGAGAAACGCGAGGACAGACCGTCATTGGCGGCCAGGAAGCGGTCGATCTCGCCGTCGTATCCGGCGATGATCACCACCAGCCGGTCGCGGTCGTTCTCCATGCGCGCCAGCAGCGTGTCCACCGCCTCGCGGCCGAACGCGTCGCCGCCGGAAAGTCCTTGCTGGATAAGGGTGTACGCCTCATCGATGAACAGCACGCCGTCCATGGCGGAGTCGATGAGCGCCTCGGTCTTGATGGCCGTCGAGCCCAGGTGCTGGCCGACGAAATCGGAGCGCTTGGACTCCACCACCTTGTCGGTCTTGAGAATGCCCAGACCGCAATAGATTTTGGCGACCACGCGCGCGATGGTGGTCTTACCGGTTCCGGGCGGGCCGGTGAACGCCAGGTGCTGACCGCGCGCCGAGGACGAGAGCCCCTTCTCGGCACGGATCTTGGCCAGCTGCACACTCGACTGCAGCCGGGCCACCTGGGTTTTCACCGCGGTCAGGCCGATCTGCTTGTCGAGCTCGGCGCGCGCCTGCTCCAAAATCTCCTTGGCGCGGTCCTCGTGCTCGGCCTGCGCCTTCTCCTCCAGCGAGGGGGCCGAGGCCGGATCCCACTTATTGGCGCGGGCCTCGATGACCTCGCGCGAGGTGACGGTGATCCGGTAGGTGCGATCCCGCATGGCGGCGGCATTGGCTTCGAAATCCGGTGTCTGTGAGTACACCTTCTCGAACAGCGACTGCGCCTCGTCGGCCTTGCCGGCTTCGCGCAGGCACAGGCCGCGGCAGAACATGGCGGCGGTGCGGGCGGCCGGGATGGGTCCCGCCTCGGCGGCCTCCATGCGCCGGATGGACTCGGTGAAAAGTCCCAATTGCGCACATGCCGTGCCCACCATCACATGTGCGCCAGCGGCCAGATACGGATCCTCCCACTCCGCCGATCCGGCCAGGATGGTCATCACATCCGGCCAGCGCTGCGTGTTGTAGTGCAGGATGCCGCGCACGTAAGCGCTGATGCGGCCGTCGATCTGGTAGTCCGGATCGGATTTGCGTTCGGCGCGATGCGCATCGAGTTCGTCCAGCACGCGCTCGGCTTCGTCGAACTGCTTATCCGCAATGAGATGCGCGGCGTACGCGAGATGAATTTCGGTGAAACTGGCCAGCGGGTAATCGATGTAGAGGCCCGGCAGGAAACGTCCGGCAAGCACCCGCGGTTGCAGCCCCAGGCGGCGCTGTTCCCGGAACAGAGTGGTGCCGGCGGTCTTGTACAGGTTGTACAAGACATCCGTGGTTACCTCGCCCGCAACCGCCCGGCCAAGCCAGGCGTCGCACATGGTGGGATCCCACTCGGTCGCGCGCTGAAAGGCCAGCTTCGCGTACTCGAGATCCCGGTTCGACTCTTGTCCGTCGATGCTCAGCCCCAACGACAGCACTCCTGCGTCGAATGCGCGTTGTGCCTGGCGAGTGTCGATCATCTTAGGCGAACCCCGAATTCTTCGAACCTGGTTAGGCTTTCGTTCACAATCCCCACCCACACGGTGCGATCGCACAGTCGTGGACTGTCGGATACATTATGGTTAACCGCCCTGGGTGGGCAACTGTTAAGAGGGCAGGAGCAGTTCAGCAAGTGACCGCACCTTCGAGCAGCGGCCTTGGCGCCGCTGAACCCGAACTGTGCCGCGTGTCCGTCATCGGGGGGAACACTCAGCTCGATGTCGGCCTGCCGGCAAACGTGCCGATCGCCGCATTCATCGGTGATCTGGTGAAACTCATCGAATCTCGCAACCCGGAAACACAGGGCGGCGAGGACGGGGGCACACCGCTGCAGCCGCAGCACTGGACCCTCGCCAAACTCGGGCGGGACATGATCTCGCCCAGTCAGACGCTCAATGACGCCGAGATCTACGACGGCGAGCTGCTGGTGCTGCGCGCGGTCGCCGCGAAGGAGGCACCGGCCCTCTTCGACGATGTGATCGACGCGGTGTCACGCCTGACCGCCGAGGAGTTCCGCGGCTGGTCGGCGGGCTCGGCGCGCTGGACCGGACTGGTCACCGGCACCCTGGCCACGGTGTTCGCGCTGGTGCTCGGCGCGATCTCGCGCGGCGCGGGCGATGCGTTCGTGGCCCCGGCCATGCTGCTCGGCGGCGCCATCGCGGCGCTGGTGGCCTCCACCATCGCGGTGCGCAAGTACGCCGACGAGCTCACCGCGACGGTGCTCACACTGTGCATGCTGCTGCTCACCTTCGGCGGCGGCGCGCTCGCGGTGCCGGGCGAGCTCGGGGCTCCGCATCTGCTGCTCGGCTCCACGGCGACGCTGCTGGTCGCGGTGATCGGCTACCGCATGATCGGCGCGGGCGCGGCGATCGTCTCCGCGGCGGTCACCCTCTCCGTATTCCTGGCCGCCGCGGCGGCGGTGCGCATGATCTGGGATACCAGCGTGCCCAAGCTCGCGGCCGGCATCATGATCGCCTCGATCATCCTGCTGTCCATGGTGCCGCGGCTGTCGGCCATGCTGGCGCGGCTGCCCGTGCCGCCGGTGCCGACCGCGGGCGCGGCCATCGATCCGGCCGATCACGAACCGCGGCCCAATATCGAAGGCATCGGCGCCATCGGCGCGACCGTGCTGCCGTCCGCGGCCGGGCTCGGGCAGCGCGCCAAGGTGGCCAATCAGTTCCAGACCGGAATGGTGTTCGGCGCCACGCTCGGCGCGGCCTTCGGCGCGGTCGGCGCGGCCGATCCGCTGGGCGCCAGCCGCTGGCAGGGCATCGCCCTCGCCATTGTGATCGCCATCATCCTGTGCCTGCGCGGGCGCGCCTTCGCCGACCTCACCCAGGCGGCCACGCTCATCGCCGGCGGCAGCCTCACCTTCGTGAGCCTGCTGGTGCTGCTGGCGCTGGACGATACGAATATGCTGCTGATCTCGGCCGCACTGCTGCTCGCCTTCGCGGTGGGCGCAATCGGTTTCGGGGTCATCGGCCCGCACATCGAGGTGACCCCGGTGACGCGGCGCATGAACGAGATCTTCGAATACGGCCTGATCGTATCGATCGTCCCGCTGGTGCTGTGGCTCATGGACGTCTACTCGATGGCGCGGAACATATGAGTCCGGTACTCCGAAGCTGGGCTCGGATCGGCTGCGCCGCGGTCGTTCTCGGCGCCGCGCTGCTGGGGCCGGGCGCACCGGCCTCGGCGCTGACGCCGCCGGAGATCGATATGGGGGCGCTGGGGGAGGCGCAGGCCCTCAGCGGCAAGGCCGCGCCGCTGGTGACCACCGAACAGCACGCCATCTGCGCCGAACCGGCCTTGAGCGGCAGCGCGCCCAAGGACGAGCCGCTGCCGCAACGGGTGCTGAATCTCCCTGCGGCCTGGCAGTTCAGCAAGGGCGCGGGGCAGAAGGTCGCGGTCATCGACACCGGGGTGAACCGGCATTGGCGGCTGCCGCTGCTGGAGGCGGGCGGCGATTACGTCTCCGACTCCGACGGCACCGTCGACTGCGACGGGCACGGGACGCTGGTGGCCGGAATCATTGCCGCGCGGCCCAGTCCGGACGACGCGTTCGTGGGCGTCGCGCCCGAGGCGGAGATCCTCACCATCCGGCAGTTCAGCGAGGCGTACAAGGCCAAGGACCAGAGCGGCGGGGCGCCTCCGGGCAGCATCTCCGAATCCGGTTACGGCAGTACGCTGACCATGGCCGCGGCCGTGGTGCGCGCGGTGGACATGGGCGCGACGGTGATCAATATCTCCGAAGCCGGTTGTGTCAGCGCCGGATCCGAGACCGCCGACAAGGCCCTCGGCGCTGCGGTGAAGTACGCCTACGAGCGCAATGTGGTCGTGGTGGCCGCCGCCGGAAACGTCAGCACCGGCAGCGATTGCGCGACCCAGAACGAGGGCTCGGGCTGGGACGATGTGAAAACCGTCGCAACCCCGGCCTATTTCAACCCGTATGTGCTGTCGGTCGGATCCGTCGACGCCGACGGCAGCCCGTCCAGCATCACCCTCTACGGTCCGTGGGTGGGCGCGGCCGCCATCGGGCGCAACATCATCTCCCTCGACAGCAAGCCCGGCGGCGCCGGACTGGTGAATCAGGTGCTGGGCCAGCAGGGTTGGACCACCATCAACGGCACCAGCTTCGCCGCGCCCTACGTGGCCGGACTGGCCGCCCTGGTGCGCGCCAAATATCCGGAGCTGAACGCGCAGCAGGTCATGGACCGCATCACCCGCACCGCGCACGGGCCCGGCAAGGGCCGCGACGACCGCATCGGCTACGGGCTCATCGATCCGCTGGCCGCGCTCACCGCGCAGCTGCCGGACGAACCCGTCAGCGTCGGCGCGGATACGCCGGTCGCCTTCCCGGAGCCGCCCGACCCGCGCGGGCCGGACCCGCTGCCGCGGCTCATCGCCACCATCGGGGCCATCGTCTGTCTGGCCGCGCTGGGAATCGGTCTCGCCCTGTCGATTCCGTTCCGCAAGCAGCGCCGCGACGACGAGCTGCCCGACCTCGACTCGTAACGACCGGAGAAGATCATCATGGCTACCGAAGGTTTCGTTCGCCGGCCCCGGATCGCGCCGCCGCGCGCACCGGGCGGTGAGATGGCGCTGACCGCACCGCCGGAGATCCCGCGCGCGGTCGCCGGATCGCTGCTCAGCAAGCTCATGCCGGTGGTCATGATCGTCGCCATGATCGGCATGATCGCCATGATGGCGATGATGGGGCGGTCGATCCTGTCCAACCCCATGATGATGATGTTCCCGATGATGATGATCATGGGCATGGCCGGCATGTTCATGGGGCAGCGCAGCGGCAACAAGAACGCCGCCGAGCTGAACGAGGATCGCAAGGACTACTTCCGCTACCTCGATCAGACCCGCCGGGAAGTGCGGCGGACGGCGACCAAACAGCTGGAAACGCTGGTGTGGAGCCATCCGGAACCCGCGGATCTGCCCTCCATCGTCGGCACCCGGCGGATGTGGGAGCGCCGGCCCAACGATCCCGACTTCGGGCATGTGCGGGTGGGCATCGGCACGCACCGGCTGGCCGCGAAACTCGCCCGGCCGGAGACGGGTCCGCTCGAGGACCTGGAGCCGGTGTCGACGGTGGCGTTGCGGCGCTTCGTGCGCACCCACTCCGTGGTGCATCACCTGCCGACCGCGGTATCGCTGCGGGCCTTCCCCGCCATCAATGTCGAGGGGCCGTCCGAGGACTCCCGAATGCTGGTGCAGGCCATGCTGATGGAGCTGTGCGCCTTCCACGGGCCCGACCACGTGGCGGTGGCCATCGTGTGCGCGGATCCGGACGCCGCGGCGTGGAGCTGGGCGAAATGGCTTCCGCACCTGCAGCATCCGTCACAGCGCGACGGCATGGGCGCGGCCCGCATGATGTACGGATCGCTGGGCGAGCTGGAGACCGCGCTCGCCGACGATCTGCTCGAGCGCGGTCGGTTCATGCGCAATCCGCAACCGACACAGGGGCGTCTGCATCTGGTCGTGGTCGTCGACGACGGCTATGTGAGCGGGTCCGAGCGGCTCATCAGCGAATCCGGCCTGGACGCCGTGACCGTCATCGACCTCAGCGGCACCGAGAACAGCCTGGCCGCGCGGCGCGGCCTGCAGCTGGTGGCTTCCGGCGGCGACGTGTTCGCCAAGAGTGCTTCGGGCACCGAGAAATTCGCCACCGCCGACCAGGTGACGCTCGCCGACGCCGAGGCGTTCTCGCGCAGCCTGGCGCGCTTCCGGATCGCCACCGCGGCCCAGATCGTGAGCCTCGGCGACAACACCTCCACCGCGGACCCGGGTCTGATGGCGCTGCTCAAGGTGCCCGATGCCGCGCAGATCGACGCCGCCAAGGTGTGGCGGCCGCGCTTCGGGCGCGAGCGGCTGCGGGTGCCGATCGGCATCACCCCCGACGGCACGCCCGTCGAGATCGACATCAAGGAATCCGCCGAGAACGGCATGGGCCCGCACGGCCTGTGCATCGGCGCGACCGGTTCCGGTAAGTCGGAATTCCTTCGCACGCTGATTCTTTCGATGGTCACGGTGCATTCGCCCGATCAGCTGAACCTGGTGCTGGTCGACTTCAAGGGTGGCGCGACCTTCCTCGGCATGGATCCGCTGCCGCACGTCGCGGCGGTCATCACCAACCTGGAAGAGGAGCTCGAGCTCGTCGACCGTATGCGTGACGCGCTGGCCGGTGAGATGAACCGGCGGCAGGAATTGCTGCGTACGGCAGGCAATTTCGCCAATGTCACCGATTACGAGAAGGCGCGCGCCGCCGGCGTGCCGCTGGATCCGCTACCGGCGCTGTTCATCGTCATCGACGAGTTCTCCGAACTGCTCTCGCAGAAGCCGGATTTCGCCGACCTGTTCGTCATGATCGGCCGCCTGGGCCGCTCGCTGCACGTGCATCTGCTGCTCGCCTCGCAGCGGCTGGAAGAGAACAAGATGCGCGGCCTGGACTCGCACCTGTCCTACCGGATCGGTCTGCGTACGTTCTCCGCCAATGAATCCCGCGCGGTGCTGGGTATCACCGACGCCTACCACCTGCCGGGTGTGCCCGGTTCCGGCTACCTCAAGAGCGACGCCTCGGATCCGTTGCGGTTCAACGCGTCCTACGTCTCCGGTCCCTATGTCGCGCCGCGCGCCACCCGCACGGCCGACGGGACGGCGGTGGCCGAGGCGCCGCCGCGGCTGTTCACCGCCTCGCCGGTGGAGATGCTCGAACTGCCCGAGCCCCCGCAGACCGACGATCCGCTGGATCTGCTGCCCCCGCCGCCGCCCTCGGCCGACGAGGGGCTGCCCGACAGCCTGCTGCAGACCGTGGTGAAACGCCTGACCGGCCACGGCCGTCCGGCCCACGAGGTGTGGCTGCCGCCGCTCGAGGAGTCGCCCACCGTCGACATGCTGCTGCCGGACCCGGACTGGACCTCGTCGGTCAACCGGCACGGGCAGCTGTGGATGCCGATCGGCATCATCGACAAGCCCTACGAGCAGCGCCGCGATGTGCTCACCATCAATCTCGCGGGCGCACAGGGCAATGTGGCGGTCGTCGGCGGTCCGCAGGCCGGTAAGTCGACCACGCTGCGCACCATCATCATGGCCGCCGCGGCCACCCACACCCCCGAGCAGTTGCAGTTCTACTGCCTCGATTTCGGTGGCGGTTCCATGGCCGGTCTGTCCGGGCTCCCGCATGTCGGCTCGGTCGCCAACAAGCTGGATGTGGACCGGGTGCGGCGCACCATCGCCGAGCTGTCCACCCTGCTGCATCAGCGCGAGGAGCGCTTCGCGGCGCTGGGCATCGAATCCATGACCCAGTACCGGCAGCGCAAGCATGCCGCGCTGGCGCAGGGCTCGACCGATGACCCGGTGCTGCAGGACAAGTTCGGCGATGTCTTCCTCGTCATCGACGGCTGGGCCGTCATCCGCGAGGACTTCGACTCCCTCGAGGGCGCGGTCAACCAGCTTGCCGCGCAGGGTCTTTCCTACGGCATCCACGTCATGCTGGGCGCCAACCGCTGGGCGGAGATCCGGCCCGCCATCAAGGATCAGATCGGTACCCGCATCGAGCTGCGCCTGGGCGACCCCTCCGACTCGGAAATGGGCCGCCGCATCGCGGTCAACGTCCCGCTCAACCGTCCCGGCCGCGGTCTCACCGTCGACCAGTTGCACATGCTGATCGCCCTGCCGCGCCTGGACTCCGACACCGATCCGCAGTCCCTGTCGGAGGGCGTGAACGCCGCCAAGACCCAGATGCAGGCCCTCTACGGCAGCCGCCGCGCCCCCGAGGTCCGCATGCTGCCGATGAACGCCCACCGGGACCAGATCCTGGAAGTGGCCCGCGCCCACGGCGTCCAGCAGGGCCCCACCCGCGTGGTCGTCGGCCTCGGCGAATCCGAACTGCAGCCCGTGGTCCTGGATTTCAGCACCGACCCGCACTTCATGTGTTTCGCGGACGTGGAATCCGGCAAAACCACCTTCCTCCGCAATGTCATCCGCGGCATCGCCGACAACTCCACCGCCGACCAGGCCCGCGTCATCCTCATCGACTACCGCCGCACCCTGCTCGGCGTCCTCGAGGGCGACCAGCTGGCCGGCTACTCCACGTCGTCCCAAACCTGCGGCGGCATGATCATGGAGGTAGTGAACTACCTGTCGAAGCGCATCCCCGGCTCCGACATCACCCCCCAGCAACTCCGCGACCGCAGCTGGTGGTCCGGCCCCGAAATCTATGTCGTCATCGACGATTACGACATGGTGGCGACCGGCGGCCTGCAAAACCCCCTCGCACCCCTCGTGGAGTACCTGCCGCAGGCCCGCGACATCGGTCTGCACGTCATCGTGACCCGCCGTATGGGTGGCGTCTCGCGCGCCCTCTACGACGGCGTCCTGGGCGCCATGAAGAACCTCTCCGTGGACACCCTGATGATGTCCGGCCCCAAGGACGAGGGAAAGCTGATCGGCGACGAACGCCCGCAGAAGCTGCCCCCGGGCCGAGGCATGCTCATCTCCCGCAACCACGGCAAGGAGATGATCCAGATCGCCGACCTCCCGGGTCTGTAGCGGATCGCGCGGTCAGCCCGCGTGGAGTTCGGTGGCGTGGGGAATGACGGCTGGTGTCTGGTTTGTCCAGGTGGGAAGCCAACCGGCGGTGGGCCTTTCGAAAAGGGCTCTTGACGGGCCGGTGGCTTCGGGGCCGGCTATACGGACGAGGGTGAAGCCGACGCGGCGGTAGTAGTCGTGGAGGGCTTGGTTGGTGGTCCAGGCGTCCAGGCGGACCCAGGGGAGGTTGTGGGTGCGGGCCTGGCGGGTGGCGTGGGCGAGGAGGGCTTCGCCTATGCGGTTTCCGGCGTAGCGGAGGTCCACGATCATGTAGTGGACGATGAGGGAGTCGGCTAGTTCGCCTGGGGACCACAGGCCTTCATCGGCGCGGTGGTTGATGGTGATGGTGCCGGCGGGGTGCCCGTCGATGTCGGCCATCCAGGTTTCGCCATTGCGGACCGACAGGGCCACGGACCGGACGAAGGTCTCGATGGGGAGACCTCGTCCGGCCCTGGTCCATTGGTCGCTGCCGCGGGCCGCCAGCCAGTGGGTGCGTTGCAGGCGGAGCCTGGTGATGGTTCCGAGGTCTCCGATACGGGCCGGGCGGAGGTGCGGATTCATGGCGAGCCGGGTAGGAGGGAACTTCCGAAGGAGTGCGAATTGCCTGGGGGACAAGGGGCCCCGAGGGATTTGCGGATGATGTCGATGCCCGGATCGTCGCCCAGTTCGTAGGCCAGGCGGTTACGGGCGGCGGTGGAGCGGTGACGGGTCACCCGGGTGATGCGCTCGTGGTTGGCGCCGATGCGGAGATGGTCGAGCAGGATGGTGCCGGGGCCCACCCCGAGCACGGCCGCCTCCTCCGCGGTGGCGGGGCGGGACACCACCGTGTCGCGATGGGCCGTCTCGGCGAAACCGCGGTCGGCGAGGCGGCGGGTGGTGCCCTCCGGAATATCGTGCGGGACGTCAATCCCGGTGGCCTCGGCCAGATCTCGCGGATAGAAGCTGACCTCCCAGGACCACGGCTCATTGTCCAGATACTGCATGACGGTGCGGGACACCACCCAGGAATCCTTCTCCACTCCGAGCCAGTGCGCCACCTCCGGACTGGCCGGTTCCATTCGCGCACTGAACTGTTTGGACGGCTCCCGGCCGGCCTCGCGCGCTATCTCGACGAAGATATCGTGCGAGGCTTTCGGTCTGTCCGGCCGAATATGGTTGGTGACAACCGATTCCAGCACTTCTTGACTGCGTACAATTGTGCCTCTGGAAGTGGCTGTGTAGACCAGATTTTCGGCGACCAGGAGCTGTATCGCGTTGCGAGCCGTGGTGATCGAGACATTCATCTGATCGGCCAGCTCGTTGTGGCTTGGTAGTCGATCGCCCGGTTTCCATTTGCCGGCGCGGATCTCCTCACGGAGGAGGTCTGCGATCCGTTGATATCTCGGACCGTCACCCATGTCGCTCCTGGGTTGTTGCTTCAAGGCACCGAAGTCTACTCCGGTGCGCGAACCGCCGTGTAAGGCTTGACAGCCAGGTTTAGAAGTTTATTGTAATGAACGTCCTGAATGCGGTGTTGTACGTCGATGAACGCGAGGCAACGTGGCAGGTTCGGAGACATCAAATACGGTCGTTGTGGCATTGCCCGACGTGTCCCCTCAGTATGCGGACATTGAGGCGCAAACCCTCGCAACCGGGCTATTGCCGACCTCCGACCTACTCTTACGCGCTTGCCGCGGTCACCGCGTCATCGGCGGGCCACTGCTGTGGTTCGCCCATGACTTGGCGGTGCTCCACGAGAAGCGCCTGGTAGGCCGGGGTGGCACGGGCCCGGAAACGGATCCCACCTCGATCATCGAAAACAAGCGCCGCCGAATCGAATTGGTCATGGCCATCGATGACTGGATCGTGCGCTCGGTGCCCCAGCATCGGCTCGGCGCCACGCTGCACACCGAAACCGTCGGGTCGGTCATCGACCGGCTGGCCGAGGCGTCCGTCCGCGCGCACCATGCGTTGATGACCCTCGACGCCAATGACGAAATGCTGCACGGCGCCTGGCATCATCTGGCCGAATTGTCCGACGCCTACGACGATCTCGTCCGCGACGTGCTCGCCGGACGGCGTCGGCTCCCCGCCTGGTAGATCGGTGCCGGCAGTCCTGCCGGAGCCCCAAGGGCGGGCCCCGGCAGGACGTCGGCCCGGATCAGCGGGTCACACCAGACTGCGCTCGGCCACGATGGCGGCCGCGGCGCGACGGCCCATGCGCACCGCGCCGTCCACGTGCTGGAAGCCGTGCCCGGCCAGATCCGAGCAGGCGAAGTGCATGGGCCCGATGGGGTCGCGATGGTCGCGGCCGTAGCGGGTCAGGCCGCCGAGGTCGAAGCTGACGCCGTAGGCGCCGCGCGTCCATTCCTCTGCGCCCCAGTCGGATTCGTAGTAAACGTCCGGATTCCCGGCCTCGGGTCCGAGGTAGCGGACCAGGCAATCCAGCGCGGCCTGCTTGCGCTGCGCGGCGTCCATGGCGAAGAACGCGTCGGCCTGCTCGTGCGCGATGAAACCGACCAGTGCGCCGTTGTCCACGCCGTGGTTGGTGTTGTCGTAGACCTCGGACACCATATCGGTGTCGCTGAAACCGGTTCCGGACAAACCCTTTTCCCGCCAGAACGGCGTCGGGTACACCGCGTGCACCTTCACCACGAATCCGAAGGACATGTGCTGGTACATCTGGTGCCGGCGGCGCGGCAGCGGCGGGTCGAAGCTGATGCAGGAGTACAGGTTCGGCGGCACCGCCAGGATCATGCGATCGGCCCGCACCTCCAGCCCCCCGTCGGCGAACACGGTGACACCGTCCGCGGACCACTCCACCCGCCGCACGGGCGAATTCAGGTGCAGATCCGCGCCGATGACCGCGGCCAGCCGCTGCGACACCTGCTGCATGCCGCCCACGACCCGCTTGTCGAGCATGAACGAATCGGTGGCCAGCGCGGTGTAGGACCCCTGCGCGGCCGCCATCTGCAGCGCCTGCAGCGTGGAGAAGGTGTGTGCGGGCTTGGTGAGCATGGCCCCGGACACGAAGAACGCCACCGTCTCCCGCGCGTACTCGTTCTCGGACTGCCGCTCCAGCCACAGGCTGAACGGAATCGAATCCAGCTCCGCGGCAAGCGGATGCGCCCACGGCTGCTCGGCCCCGACCTCGGCGGCCAGCTCGTCGAGCAGTGTGATGAGCCGGTCGATCTCGGCGGCGGTCTCCGGGGCGGCCGGGAACACGTCACCGGTGAACTGCTGGCGGGTCCCGTCGGCGGCCAGGTACACCGACTCGCCCTCGCGGTACCGGCTGAAGGTCTCCAGCCCGAGCTCCTCGACCAGTTCGAGCGCGGCGGTGTGATGCGGCGACAGCCACTGCCCGCCGATCTCGATCATCGCGCCGTCGATATTCCCGGTCCAGGTGCGCCCGCCCACCCGGTCGCGCGCCTCCAGCACGGCTACGGACAGGCCGGATTTGCGCAATTCCACGGCGGCGGTCAGACCGGAGGGCCCGGCTCCGACGACCACGACGTCACGAGTGATGACAGGCACGAGAGCTCCTTGCTGAACATCCAGGTTCGGATAACCCGAAGATTGCTGATTCCAGTATGTGCGCCGGTGGGGGCCGCTGCCCCCACCGGATCGGCGAAGTGGCCGAGGACTCATTCGACAGAACGGCGTGCCGGCGCGGGCAGCGGCTCGCCGGAGACCGCGCGCGGCAGGGTGCGGCCGCGGAAGTACTCCGGATCCCGCCAGCGGGCGATGAGCATGAGCACCGCGCCCAGGGCGAGAATGCCGAAGCCCAGGTAGAACACCAGGCCGATGCCGAAGATCGAAGCGCCGCTGCCCACCTCGGGATCCAGGCTCTCCGAGACCGAGATGCCGAAGATGATGAGCAGCATGGCCCCGCCGAGCAGCGGGAACGCCAGCTTGAACACGAAATCGCGGGCCGAGGCGAACCACCGCTTGCGGAAGTACCAGACGCAGGCGAAGGCGGTGATGCCGTAGTACCAGCAGATCATGATGCCCATGGCGGCAATGGTGTCCATCAGGACGTTCTCCGACAGCAGCGCGGTGATCGCGTAGAACGCGCCCGCCACCACCGCGGCCACCGCGGTCGCGAAGCGCGGCACCCGATAGGTCGGGTGCACGGCCGCGAACCGCTCGGGCAGCGCCCGGTAGGCGCTCATGGCCAGCATGGCGCGTGCGGCGGGCAGGAAGGTGGCCTGCAGGCTGGCGACCGCGGAGGCCAGCACGGCGGTGTAGAGCAGCAGTTCGCCCGCCCCGCCGAGCACGGGTGCGGCCAGCGCGCCGAACACATTGCCCGAGTTATCCGGATTGCCAAGTCCCAGACCGGTATCGCCGGTCCCGGCGTACCACATGAGCGCCACCGCCAGCAGCAGATAGGTGCCCAGCACGGTCAGGATGGACAGCAGCCCGGCCCGGCCCGGCGTGCGCTTGGGATCCTTGCACTCCTCGCCGAGGGTGAGCGCGGTGTCCCAGCCCCAGAACAGGAAGACCGAACCGACCAGGCCGATGGCGAAGGCGCCCAGGGTGATTCCGGTGAACGGATTGAACCAGTCGATATCGAAACTCAAACCGGACGGCGCATCCCCGGAGACCGCGCGGAACAGCGCCACGCCGGCGAACAGCAGCAGCACGGTCAACTGAAAGCCGACCAGAATCTTCTGCGCGCGTTCGCTGGAGGTGATGCCGCGACTCGCAGCCCAGCCGGCGGCTGCCAGAAATGCCAGAGTTGTCGCGATATTAACGATCTTATTGCCACCGAGTTCGGCAATGGTTGTCGAATTCGTGAGCCTGCCCAAGATCAGATAAAGGAATTCCGCACCCACCGCGGAGATATTGGCGAGCACGATGATCACCGCGATCACCGAACCCCATCCGGCCATCCATCCGACATACGGTCCGAGCGCCCGCGCCGACCATGTGAACGAAGCGCCGCAATCCGGAGTTTCGGCATTGAATTCGCGGTAGGCGTACGCGGCCAGAAACATCGGGATGAATCCGGCAATCAGCAGCGCCGGCATCTTCAGTCCGACCGCCGCCACGATCAAACCCAGACTGGCGGTGGTCGTATAGGCCGGTGCGATGGACGCGATGCTGAGCACGGCGCCCGCGAAAGTGCCGACCTTATCGGTCGCCAATCCCTTGCCGCTCTGAGCGGAAAGATCGTCCCCCGTATGGTTTTGCACGAGCATCGAAGCTCCTCGAGCAGGGGTCTGGCGCCGATGGAAGCGTGCAGGGCGCTTCCATCGGCACCGCGCCGCGGTGGTGAAACCGACTCGGATGGTCGGGTGGGCACGGAACCCGGCGCAGGGGCCGGCGTGCCGCGAATCGCGATCGGAGCCGCGATGGACGTCCGCGATGGGACGCGACTATGACGTCAGCGCGGGAACGCGACGTATTTGGTGTCGAGGTACTCGCTGATCCCCTCGGATCCGCCCTCGCTGCCCAGACCCGACTGCTTGACCCCGCCGAACGGGGCCGCCGGATCGGAGATGACGCCACGGTTCACGCCGACCATGCCGGCGTGCAGGGCATCGCTCACCCGCAGGGCCCGATCCAGGTCCCGGGTGAAGAAGTAAGCGGCCAAACCGTATTCGGTGTCATTGGCCGCGGCCACCACATCGGCCTCGGTGTCGAAGCCGTAGACGGCGGCGACGGGTCCGAAGATCTCCTCGGAGTGGATGCGGGCGGTCCGCGGCACCTCGTCGAGAACGGTGGGCTGGAAGAAGAAGCCGGGGCCGTCGATGGGCTTGCCGCCGGTGCGCACGACCGCGCCCGCGGCGACCGCATCGTCAACCAGCGCAGCGATATTCGCGCGCTGCTTCGCATTGATGATGGGGCCCAGATCGACGTCCGGGCGGTAGCCGGGACCCACGCGCAGGGCGGCGAGCTGCTCGGCGAGCCGGGCGGAGAACTCCGCGCGGATCGAATCGTGCACGTAGATGCGGTTGGCCGCGGTGCACGCCTCGCCGCCATTGCGCATCTTCGCCAGCATGACCCCTGCGAGGGCCTGCTCCAGATCGGCATCCTCGAAGACGATGAAGGGGGCATTGCCGCCGAGCTCCATCGAGGTGCGAAGGACATTGTCGGCGGCCTGCTTCAGCAGGATCTTGCCGACGCGGGTGGATCCGGTGAAGGTCACCTTGCGCAGGCGCGGATCGGCCAGCAGCGGGGCGGTGACCGCGGCGGCATCGCTGGTGGGAACCACCGACAGCACACCGTCGGGCAGTCCGGCCTCCTTGAAGATGGCGGCCAGCGCCAGCATGGTCAGCGGAGTGTCCTCGGCGGGCTTCACGATGACCGTGCACCCGGCCGCGAGCGCGGGGCCGATCTTGCGAGTTCCCATGGCCAGCGGGAAGTTCCACGGCGTGATGGCCAGGACCGGCCCGACCGGCTCGTGCTTGACCAGGATGCGCCCGGTGCCCCCGGGGGAGTCGGCGTAGCGGCCGCCGATGCGGACGGCCTCCTCACTGAACCAGCGCAGGAACTCACCGCCATAGGCGACCTCACCGCGCGCCTCGGCGATGGCCTTGCCCATCTCCAGCGACATGAGCAGCGCCAGTTCCTCGGTGCGCTCGGTGAGAATCTCCCAGGCGCGGCGCAGAATGACGGCGCGCCGGCGCGGAGCCGTTGCGGCCCACTCGGATTGGACGCGGCAGGCGGAGTCGAGTGCGCGCAGGGCGTCGGGAGCGCTCGCGTCGGCGACCTCGGCGAGCTGATCGCCGGTCGCCGGATCGAGGACGGCGAAGGTCTGCTCGCCGGTCGCGGGAACGGCCGCGTTGTCGATCCACACGCCGGTGGGGACCAGCTCGCGAATACCGTGGAACTCAGTCATGGGCGGCCTTCCGCAGCGGGACGATAGAGATCTGGGGACAGCGGCCGGTCATGCGGCGAGATCCGTGATCGCGGTGCACAGCACCGTCAGCGCCTCGTCCAGCAGGTCCTCGCCGATCACCAGGGGCGGCAGCAGTCGGATGACATTGCCGAAGGTGCCGCAGGTGAGGGTGATGACGCCTTGTTCGAGACAGCGGGCTGCGATCTTGGCGGTGCGGGCGGCGTCCGGTTCGGTGGTGCCGGGCTTCACGAACTCGAGAGCGAGCATCGCGCCCCGGCCGCGCACGTCACCGATGGCCGGAACCTGTTGGGCCAGTTCAGTGAAGCGCGCCGTGGCGATCTCGCCGATGCGGCGGGCGCGGGCGGGCAGGTCGTGGTCGCGCATCACCTCGATGGCGGCCAGCGCGGCGGCGCAGGCGACCGGGTTGCCGCCGTAGGTGCCGCCCAGGCCGCCCGCGTGCACGGCGTCCATGAGCTCGGCCCGGCCGGTGATGGCCGACAGCGGCATGCCGCCGGCAATGCCCTTGGCCATGGTGATGATGTCGGGCACCACGCCCTCGTGGTCACAGGCGAACCAGTCGCCGGTGCGGGAGAAGCCGGTCTGCACTTCATCGGCGATGAACACCACGCCGTTGGCGCGCGCCCACTCCGCCAGCGCGGGCAGGAATCCCGGTGCGGGGACGATGAATCCGCCCTCGCCCTGGATCGGCTCGATAATGATCGCCGCCACCGAATCCGCGCCGATCTGCTTCTCGATGCGCAGGATGGCTTCGGCCGCAGCGGCTTTGCCGTCCAGGCCGCCGTCGCGGAACGGGTAGGACATCGGCATCCGGTAGACCTCGGGCGCGAACGGGCCGAAATGCGCCTTGTAGGGCATGGATTTCGCGGTCAGCGCCATGGTCAGGTTGGTGCGGCCGTGATACGCGTGATCGAAGGCGACCACCGCGGTCCGGCCGGTGGCCAGCCGCGCCACCTTGACCGCGTTCTCCACCGCCTCGGCGCCGGAATTGAAGAGCACACTGCGCTTCTCGTGATCGCCGGGGGTGAGCGCCGCCAGCTCCTCGCACACCCGCACATACGCCTCGTACGGGGTCACCATGAAACAGGTGTGCGTGAAGCGCTGCGCCTGATCGCTCACCGCCGCGGCGACTTTCGGATGCGAGGCGCCGACATTGGTGACCGCGATACCGGCCGCGAGATCGATGAGCGTATTGCCGTCCACATCCACGATGACGCCGCCATCGGCATCGGCGGCGTACACCGGGGCGGTGGAGCCGACACCCGCGGCGACGGCGGCCTTGCGCCGGGCGGCGAGCTCCTGCGAGCGCGGGCCCGGCAGGGCGGTGACGAGCGCCCGCTGCTGCGGGAGCCGGTAGCTGATCTCGGTCATCGAAGTCTTTCTGCGGAAGGGAATCGGTAAGCGCCACACCGTCATCCCGGCGCGCACCGCGCCGGGATCCACGCGACGGTCAGTCGTGCGCGCTCATGACGTGCTTGATGCGGGTGTAGTCCTCGACGCCGTAGGCGGACAGGTCCTTGCCGTAGCCGGAGCGCTTGAACCCGCCGTGCGGCATCTCGGCGACCAGCGGGATATGGGCGTTCACCCACACCGCGCCGAAGTCCAGGGCGGCCGTAACACGCTGCACCACACCGTGATCACGGGTCCAGATGCTGGAGGCCAGGCCGTAGACGACATCATTGGCCAGCGTGATCGCCTCGGCCTCGTCGGCGAAGGTCTGCACGGTGATCACCGGTGCGAAGATCTCCTCCTGCACGATCGGATCGTCCTGGCGCACACCGGTGATGACGGTCGGGGCGAAATAGAAACCGGTCTCGCCGACCCGCTCGCCGCCGGTGCGGATGGCGGCGTGCGCGGGCAGTGCGGCGATCTTGCCGGTGACGGTCTCGAAGTGCCGGATGTTGTTGAGCGGGCCGTAAGCGGCCTCCTCGTCATCGGGCTTGCCCGGGCGCACCGATTCGGCCTTCTTCACCAGGGCCGCGACCAGCTCGTCGTGGGCGGACTCGTGCACCAGCACACGGGTGGCGGCGGTGCAGTCCTGGCCGGCATTGAAGAACGCGGCGTCGCCGATGCGGTCGGCGGCGGTCTCGATATCGGCGTCACCGAACACGACCACCGGTGCATTGCCCCCCAATTCGAGATGCGTGCGCTTGACCTGCTTGGCCGCGGCATTGGCCACCTCGATGCCCGCGCGCACTGAACCGGTGATGGAGACCATGCTCAGCCCCGGATGCTCCACCAGCGTGGCGCCGGTCGCCGCGGTGCCCAGCACGACATTGAGCACGCCGTCGGGCAGGATGCCCTGCGACAGCCCGGCCAGCACGAGCGTGCTGCCCGGCGTGGTGTCACTGGGCTTGAGAACGACGGTATTGCCGGTGGCCAGGGCCGGGCCGATCTTCCAGATGGCCATCATGAGCGGGTAGTTCCACGGGGTCACCTGACCGATCACGCCGACCGGCTCGCGGCGCACATAGGAGGTGAAGCCGCTCATGTACTCACCGGCGGACTTGCCCTCGAGCATGCGCGCGGCGCCGGCGAAGAAGCGCAGGTGATCCGCGCCGGTGGCGACCTCCTCGGCGGCGATGAGGTGCTTGGGCTGACCGGTGTCGCGGGACTGCGCCTCGACGAGCGCATCGGAGTTGGCCTCGATGGCATCGGCGAGCTTCAGCAGTGCGGCCTGGCGCTGGCCCGGGGTGGTGGCCTTCCAGGCCGGGAAGGCGCGGGTGGCGGCGGCGACCGCGGCATCGATATCGGCCTGCCCGGAGATCGGGCTGGTGCCGGTCACGCTCTCGTCCACCGGGCTGATCAGTTCGAACGACTCCGCTCCGGTGGCGGCTACGAACTGGCCGTCTATGTAATTGCGAAGCTTCTCGGTCATATCTGCCCGTTCTCCTGCGATGTGGTGCGGTTCTCGAACTTCGGCGGCCCGCGCGTTGCCTGGGTGATGGGACTGCCGGGTTGCCAGTCAGTGTGCTGCGCGACACACCCCCGAGTCACCTGCCGCAGTGGAGTGCGGGCAGAATCGGGTTTCGACGATCTGTCCAGATAACCAACGGAGTGCTGTGAACGCGGGAATTCCGGTCCGCTGGGTCCTGTCCCAACCCGAACTGGGACTGGCGCTGAAAGGCGGCAGCGCCGGGCTCGGGCGCGACATCACCCTCGTCCTCACCTCGGAACTCACCGAGCCGCAGCACTGGCTGTCGGGCGGGGAGCTGGTCCTGACCACCGGCATGGGTTTGCCGCTCAGTCGCGCGGACCGCGAACGCTATCTCGCGGACCTGGACGCGGTGGGCGTCGCGGCGGTCGGCTTCGGCATCGGGCTCTCGCACGAGCGCATTCCCGCCGACCTCGTCGACGCCGCCGACCGGCTCGGCCTGCCGCTGTTCGAGGTGCCGCTGCCGACGCCCTTCGGCGCCATCACCAAGAAGGTCATGGGGCGGTTGGCCGAACAGGAGTACGAGAAGGTGCTGCGGGCTTCCCGGGCGCAGCCGCGGATGACTCGCGCTGCCATTCAAGGCGTTCGGGCGGTCATCAAGGAACTCTCCGCCGCCCTGTCCGCGACCGTGATCGTCATCGGCGCGGACGGCGCCATTGCCGACGCTCACCCCCGTCGTGTTCCGGACGAGATCGCCGCCCGCCTCACCGAATTCGTCGGCACCCGCGGGGATGGCGCCAGTAGCGGCGTTATTCACACGGCTTCAGGTGAATCCATTGCCGTGCAGGCGATTACAGCCGGCCAAACCGTGCATGGGCACTTGGCCGTGGTCGCTCCCGCCGCGCTCTCCGCCGTCGACCAGGTTCTGCTGGGTCACGCCAGCTCGCTGCTGGCCCTCGACTTCGAGAAGCCGGCGCGCCTGCGAATCGCGCAGAACCGCTTGAATACTCAAGCCCTCTCCATGCTGCTGGAAGAGCCGACCGAGCTCGACACCGTCTGGCAGCACCTGACCCCGGCGGCCGATCGCTCCGGGCGAGTCCGCGCCCTGGTCCTCCGCAGTGCGACACCCGAAACCCTCACTCGCGCAGTCACTGCCGTGGACGACCAGCTGAGCACGCAGGACCGCCAGCTATTCGCCCACGTCACCGCTGACCGTGCGGCTATCCTCCTGTCCGGCGCGGACACCGACCAATCCGCCGAACGCCTCCTGGCTCACCTCCCACCGGCGACCCGGGCCACCCTGCGTGCGGGCCTCAGCGCCCCACATCCCCTGCGCCGCTTCCCCGCGGCCATCGACCACGCCGAACTGGCCGCCTCGGCCGCCCTCCCCGGCGCCATCCCGCTCGAGCCCGCCGCCCTGGCCGGTCATGCCCTGCTGACCTTCCCGGAGGCCAGGCGAGTCCTCTCCGCCGTCTCGGAGGCGATGCTGCAACCGCTCATCGACTACGACGACCGCCACGGCACCGATCTCGTCGCCTCACTTCGCGCCTATCTCGAAGCCCACGGCCAATGGGAAGCCGCCGCAACAGCTCTCGGCGTGCACCGGCACACGCTGCGCAGCCGGATCACCAAAATCGAGTCGGTCCTCGGCTGCCGGCTGGACACCGCCCGGGTTCGGGCCGAACTGCTGCTGGCGGTCATCGCGCATCGTTGACGCGGGTTGGCCTACTGTTCGGCCGCGGCGGCCAATTCCGCGTTCACCACGCACAATCGGGCGATGTCCGCCCTGTTGGCCCGCTGTAGCCGGCCAACCAGTTCCATCAACCGGATCGCCGCGGGTGTTGTGCTCCAGGCCGATACCGTGTCGCGCGCCGAATCGGTTGGATCGGCCTCGGCCAGGACCGCCGCCGTCAGGGCATGCCAGCGGGACCGCAGTTCATCGCCGAGTACGGCCGCGGCAAGGGTTTCCCAGTGGTCGGAGGTGTGGGTTTCGGCGAAAGTCTTGGCCAGCCAATCCAATCCGATGAGTTCGCCGAGTTCGCGGTAGGTCTGGGCGACCAGGGCAATGGGCAAGCCGGTCCGGTCGGCGGTGGCGCTGAGGGGAAGGGCCTGGGACAGCAGGCGCAGGTTGGCCGAGTCCCGGCCCGGATGGCCGCCGGGGCGAGGCAATGCCGCCGTGAGATTCGCGACCAGCGGTGCATAGCAGTCGATTTCGGCAGACCAGGTGCCGGAGCGGTGGTGGGTCAGCAGCCAGGCGGTGGACTCCTCCACGGCGTGCTGGATGTCGCCGAGAAGACCCATGCGGACCTGAGGGGAGACGCCGGGGAGAGCCAGGGCGTCGCGCCACCAGCGGTCGATATCGAGGACCTCGTGAACGACGGTGCAAGCCAGCACGATATGGGGTGTGCCCGCGCCCAGGCGCTCCTCCAAGCGGTGGATCATCCCGGGGCCGACGCGGTTGATGACCTGGTTGGCGGCGGCCACAGCGACGATTTCCCGGGCTACGGGGTGCTCGCGGAGGGTGTGGGGGCCCATCGTGTCACGGACCGATTCTGGGAAGTAGTCGGCCAGGGTTCCGGCTACTACCGGGTCGTCGGTGGCGTCGGAGGACAGGAGTTCGTCGCGGACCAGGTTCTTGGACATGGCCAGGAGGACGGCGATCTCGGGGCGGGTCAGGCCCGTGCCCGCCCGGCGGCGCGCGGCGAGTTCGGCTGGGGTGGGGAGGAATTCGGCCGCGCGGTCCAGGCCGGTGGCTTGTTCGAGGTTTTCGATCAGGCGGCCGTGGCGGTCGATGAGGAAAGGCGCGTGGGCCTCGGCCAGGCTGATGGCGAGGGCCTGCTTGTCGCAATCGGCGAGGACCGCGGCGACGACGGCGTCGGAATTGGCGGCCAGGAGGCGATTTCGGTCCGCGGGGGCGAGGGTGCCTGCGTCAACGGCGGCGGACAGGGCGATCTTGAGATTGACCTCGCGGTCGGAAATGGCTACGCCTGCGGCATTGTCGATGAAATCGGCGTTGACGCGGCCGCCGGCGACGGCGAATTCGATGCGGGCGCGTTGCGTGAGCCCAAGGTTGCCGCCCTCGCCGATTACGCGGCAGCGCAGCAGATCCGCGGTGATGCGGACATCGTCATTGGCCGGGTCGGCGACTTCGGCGTCGAGTTCGGCGGCGGCGCGGACGTAGGTGCCGATGCCGCCGTTGAAGAGCAGGTCGACCTCGGCGCGCAGGATCGCTCGAATCAGTTCGGGGGCGGGGAGTTCCGCGGCGGTAATGCCCAGGCGCCAGCGGACCTGCTCCGAGAGCGGGACCGATTTGGCGGTGCGGGGCCAGACGCCGCCGCCTTCGGAGATGAGATCGCGGTCGTAGTCGGCCCAGCTGCTGCGGTCCAGGGCGGCCAGGCGGCGGCGCTCGGCGAAGGAGCGCTGGGGGTCCGGGTCCGGATCGAGGAAGATGTGGCGGTGGTCGAAGGCGGCCACCAGCAGGATGCGGTCGGTTTCGAGCATGCCGTTGCCGAAGACATCACCGGACATGTCGCCGATACCGGTGACGGTGAAGGGCTGGGTATCCGGATCGATGCCGAGTTCGGTGAGATGCTGGCGGATGGAACGCCAGGCGCCGCGGGCGGTGATGCCGAGGGCCTTGTGGTCGTAGCCGGTGGAGCCGCCGGAGGCGAAGGCGTCGCCGAGCCAGAAGCCCCGGGAAACGGCAATGCCGTTGGCCAGGTCGGAGAATCGGGCGGTGCCCTTGTCCGCGGCGACCACCAGGTACGGGTCCGCGTCGTCGTAGACGACGGTGTGCTCGGGATGGGTGAGCGTGCCCTCGACGATATTGTCGGTGACGTCGAGCAATCCGCCGATGAAGGCCGCGTAGGCACTCTCGACGGCTTGGGCGTCGGTGGTGCGGCGCGCCACGAACGCGCCCTTCGCGCCGGTCGGGACGATCACCGAGTTCTTCACCGTCTGGGTCTTCATCAGTCCCAGCACCTCGGTGCGGAAATCGTCCACGCGCTCCGACCAGCGCAGGCCGCCGCGGGCAATGGCCCCGGACCGCACATGGCTGCCCTCGACTTCCTTGGAGTGCACGAAGATTTCGCGATACGGGGTGATCGGAGCCGTGACCGACAGCCGGGAGGGAGCGAGCTTGAAGGCGACCACCGGACGGCCCGGCTGATACCAGTTGGTGCGCAGCACCGCCGAGCAGAAGGTGTGCAGGCCGCGCAGGAGCTGATCCTCGGGCAGCGTGGCCGCGGCTTCGAGCCGGCGCAGCACGGCCGCATCGGCGTCCGCGACCAGTCCGGCGCGGCCGGTGGTGTGCCGGGGATCGAAGCGGGCGTGGAACAGCGCCACGAACGCGCGCACGAATTCCGGTTGGGCGGACAGGATCTCGGTGATCGAAGCCTCGCTGGACCGCAATCCGGCCTGCCGCAGATAGCGGCAAGCGGCCCGCACCAGCACGGCATCGCGCCACGCCAGCCGCGCCGTGCCGATCAGGCCGATGAATCCGTCGACCTCGAGCTGCCCGGATACCGCGGCCAGGAATGCCGCCGAAACCAGCTCGGCCGCTTGCTCATCCCAGTGAAAGGCCGTCGGGCAGAACGTGAACCGATGCACCGCGTCCGCGCCCTCGGTCGTCACCTCGTGCGTGGAAACCCGCAGGCCGAGCGCCGAGAAGATCTCGATCAATTCCGTCAGCTGCGGCGCGGCTCCGCGCCACACCAATCGCCCGCTCGGCAAGCCCTCGGCGACCCCGTCGAAATCGAGCCGTGGCACGACGTCGATCCGGTCCTCGTCCAGCGTGGCGGCGCCTGCTCCGCGGTGCATCTGCTCATCTCCCTGTGGGTGACCGATGTATCGCAGTCAATCTGCCGCAAAGAGACCCGCACCACACCCGCCGAACCGGAGCGGAAACAACGCCCGCGCACTCCGCACTGTCCATTGCCGCGGACCGGCCGGGATCAGCCCCGGTATCGGCGGTGGTCGGTGGCGAAGTCGTCGGCGACCGTGGCGGCCAGCTCGACCAGGGAACGCTTGGTCTGCTTGTGCAGGCGAGCCAGGTCGATTTCGGCGCCCTCGGACAGGTGGGCGTCGTAGGGAATGATGTGCACGGCCCGGCAGCGGGACAGGAAGTAGTCCCGCAACTGGTTGATGCCGACATTCGCGGCGCCCGGCCGCGGCAGGTTGATGACCACCACCGCATTGCGGACCAGATGGTCGTGCCCGTGCAGCGACAACCAGTCCAGGGTGGCCGCCGCACTGCGCGCGCCGTCGATGGCCGAGGACGAGATCAGCACCAGCGAATGCGCCAGATCCAGCACGCCCGCCATGGCCGAATGCATCAGTCCCGTACCGCAGTCGGTGAGGATGATGTTGTAGAACCGCTGCAGAATCCGCGCGACGGCCCGGTACTCCTCCTCGCTGAACGCCTCCGACGCCGCCGGATCCCGTTCACTGGCAAGCACTTCCAGCCGGCTACCGCCCTGCGAGGTATGCCGCCGCACATCCGAATACCGCTGAATATTCGGATCCAGCAATAGATCCCGCACCGTGGACCGCGTCTGCAACGGCACCCGCTGCGACAACGTCCCGAAGTCCGGATTCGCATCCACGGCAATAACCCGATCCCCGCGAATAGACGCGAAAATCGACCCCAACCCCATGGTGGTCGTAGTCTTCCCGACCCCACCCTTCAACGACAGCACCGCAATCCGGTAATCCCCCCGCACCGGCTGCCGAATCCGAGCCACCAACTCCTGCAGCCGCCGCTCCTCAGCCGACAACCCAGGATTAATGGCCCCACCCGACACGTGGTGCACAGCCTTCCGCCACCCCGACCCGGGCGCCTTCTTCGCCCGCCGCCACTGCACATCATCCAGCGACGGCCCCGGCTGCCCCGCCCCGCCGGTCCCGTACTGCACCGGCGCAGACGTATTCCACCCCTGCGGCCCAGCGCCCTGCTGCCCGACCCCCTGCGGCCCCGAACCCCCTTGCTGCCAAGGCGCTCCCGCCTGCTGCCAAGAAGCCCCACCCTGCCCCTGCGCGGCAGAACCAGGCTGCCCCGGCGCACCGAGGTTCCGGCCATGCTCAGCAGCCTCCGGCTGCCCCGGTCCGGCATGGTGGCGGCCATGCTCCACCGACTCCGGTCGTCCCGGCGCACCGTAGTGCGGGCCGTGCTCGCCCGCACCGGGCTGCCCCGGCGCACCATGGTGCCGGCCATGCTCAAGGGGCTCCGGCTGGCCGGGGACTCCGTAGTACTCGCTCTGTCCGGCGGAATCCACTTGTCCCGGACCGCCATACGGCTGTTCACCGGTGTAACGGTCGGGCATGCCCGAACCGCCGAGAGGTTGACCTTGCCCGACGAGGCCGGGTTGGCCGGTCCCACCGTAGGGAAGGCCGGACTCGGCGGAATCCGGTTGTCCCGGAGTGCCGTACAGCTGCTCGCTGGCGTAACTGTCCGGTCGGCTCGGCGCTCCATCCGGTCGCCCATACGTTCCGGGCCGGCCGGGGGCGCTCGAGTTATCCGGCGCCGCCGCGTTCCCACCCGCGGGCCACGATTCAGTGCGCGAGCCGTGCGCCGAATCCGGTTCGGGCGCGCCAGGATAGTCGGGCGCGCGCCAGTTCTCCTGTCCCGGCGCGCTGTTCATCGAACCCGGACTGCCTGAGGCGGCGTTGCCCGACTGCCCGGGCACGCCCGACTGTGAGTCGGCCGGACCGACCTGTTCATTCGCCGGTGCGAAAGGAGCATTCGGCGCTTGGCCGCGGACTGGATCGGCCGGCGGTCTGGAGGGCGGCGCCATCCAACGGTGGTCATTGCCGGGAACCTGCGGCATGGGCGCGGTTCCGGGCAGGTGCGGTTCCTGGCCGGACGCCGCAGGCGCCTGCGGCGGTACGCGGCGCGGGCCGTACGGCGGCGGAGCCTGTTGCCCCATATCGGAGGCCGGGTAGGGCGTCCGCTGCGGCAGGGGAAGCGGGACGTCCAAGGCGTGATGCCGACCTGGACCGTCGGTCTGCCCGTCCGGTGCGGACATCTCGTCGAAGCCACCGGCCGCCGAGCCCGGCGAATTCTGCCCGGCCGCTTCGCGGTTCGCGGAATCGGCAGGCCGGCTCATACCGGTCTGTGCGCCGGGATCGCTCGCGCTGGACGGTGCATCGCCGCCCGGCCCATCGCCCGGAGCGCGACCCGGGACGTTCGGCGGCGGCAGATCGTCGGGGTTCCGGCGGGCAGGATTGACATCCACCGCGGATCCGCCTGCGGCCGGGCCTGTTTCGGCCAGGTCGCCGGGTGCGGGCGGCAGCGGCCCGCGGGCGTTCGCCGCATTGTCGGCCGGTGCGCTCGGTGGCGGAGGCAGCAGGTCATCCATACGCCGGCGGGCAGCGGAACTCGCGCCGTCGGTGGTTCCGGCTGCGGCCGAATCGGATTCACCCGCATCGCCGGTCGGTGCGGACGGCAATGGGGGCAGCGGAATCCGTGTCGTCATCTCCGGCGCACCGGCGGCGTCGGAGATCGCCGTGTCGTCAGAGGGCGGGGTGCCGACGGCCGGACCCCCGGATTGCCCTGCGGCCGAACCGGTACCGGGCAGCGGCTGCGATTCCGGCGGCAGCGGCGGGCGCGCCGAATCGTGCTCACCGGGAGAGTGCGGCAGCGGAGGCCGGCCCGCGCTCGGGGAACTCGGAGCGGGCGGAATGGGAGGCCGGGACGAATCCAGCGCAGTCGGGTTCGACGGGTGCGCCGAGTCGGCCGCTGTGGGCGCAGGCGGCAGCGGCGACTGCGCCGCAGCCGAATTCGGCGCGGGATGAAGCGGCGGAGTGGCCGATGCATCTGTACCGGGCGCGGAAGGCAGGGGCGCACCGGCCGAGCTGTGCGCGGCCGGTGCAGCGGGCAGCGGCGGGCGGACGGGGTCTTGTCCGTGCGGTGATTCGGGCAGCGGCGGGCGCGCGGGGTTCTGTGCGTGCGGCGACTCCGGGAGCGGCGGCCGTGCTGAGTTCGGTGCGTGCGGCGACTCCGGGAGCGGCGGCCGTGCTGAGTTCTGCGCGTGCGGCGACTCCGGCAGCGGTGGGCGCGCCGGGCTTTCGCCATGCGGTGACTCGGGCAGCGGTGGGCGGGCCGGGTTTGGCGCGTGCGGTGATTCGGGCAGCGGCGGGCGGGCCGAAGTCTGTGGCGGCTGACCGGGTGCCTGCGAGACCGGGGGTTCCGGCAGGGGCGGGCGCGCCGAACTCCGGGGGTCCGGGGACGGCGGCAGCGGTGGTTGTGCCGCACGTTCAGGGGTCGGTGGCAGGGGTGGCTGCGCGTTGAACTGGCCGCGGTTGGGTTGCGGCTGTTGCGGTTCCGGGATCGGCGGCGTGGTGAAGCGCGGGTCGGCGGGCTGCTGTTGGGTGGAATGCGAATCCGCGGTGCGGCCTGCGGCGTACGGAGGTGCGAGCGGGTCCGGGAGGGGTGGGCGCTCGGTCTGGGGCTCCGGAGGGGTGGTGAAGCGCGGGCCCGAGGTTGGGGGAGTTGCGAACTCCGGGCCCTGGGCCGGCGCGTGCGTGAAATCCGGACCCTGGGCGGGCGGCATCGAGCTCGGCCCCTGGGCGGGCGGGGCGGAATGCGGGCCTTGGGCGGGCGCCCCGGAGGTCGGGCCTGGCGTGGGCGGCGTCGAGTTCGGACCGG
The DNA here is from genome assembly GCF_042672265.1 of Nocardia sp. NPDC127526. Lineage (NCBI taxonomy): Bacteria > Bacillati > Actinomycetota > Actinomycetes > Mycobacteriales > Nocardiaceae > Nocardia > Nocardia sp. NPDC127526. The sequence continues at coordinate 751,636 of NZ_JBHXVO010000001.1, forward strand.
GGACAGGCGGGGTCGTGAAGTTCGGGCCCGGGGTGGGGGGAGTGGTGAACTGCTGGCCCGGGGTGGGCTGGTTCGGGTGGGGCTGCCGCTGGGGGTCCGGGTCGGGGTGGGGGGTGCGACCGGTGGGGGCGGGGGCCGGGGGTTCGGGGGTGTCCTTGCGGGGTTTGCGGCGGCCGAAGAGGCGGCGGGAGGACTTTTCCTCGGGGATGAGGTCGTCGTGGGGGAGGTTCTCGACGGGTGGGGCGTTGTAGCCGGGGTCGGCGACCTCACCCTCGGACAGCCATGGTGGAAGCATGGGGAGGCCGTCGTTGGTGCGGCTCACAGTAACCCCCGAGTGCTGGACCGATCTTGCAAGGACAAGCACGTAGTTTAGCGATCGAGCGCAAACCGGTGGGGGCGAGCGCCGAGAGTGGGCGTGGCCTGGCCCACGTCATCGCGGCCTTATTTGGCCGGATCAGGGGAAACGGGTAAGCTTGGTCGGCGGTGCACCTACTCGCTGGCTGTGGCATGTCCTCACTAGAGGAAAACACGCCGCAGTTCGTGTCAGAGGAGTATGGCACCGGGTCGACGCAAGTGCACGACGAATCGCGGCGGCCGAACCCAGCCGTAACAGAGCTCGAACCAACCAGGTTCGGCCTAAACCGGGATCGCGGAGGATATGGCGAAGAAGGAAGGGGCCATCGAGGTCGAGGGCCGAGTTATCGAGCCGTTGCCCAATGCGATGTTCCGGATCGAGCTGGAGAACGGCCACAAGGTTCTCGCTCACATCAGCGGCAAGATGCGGCAGCACTACATCCGCATCCTGCCTGAGGACCGAGTCGTCGTGGAGCTCTCGCCCTACGACCTGACCCGCGGTCGCATCGTCTACCGCTACAAGTGAGTTTCCGGGACCAGCGAGTCTCGGGTCTTCCCCGGTCGATCCGGCCGGGGAAAAACTGTGTTCACGGCCAGTGAACACCGCAACCAGATTGGATCTGACGTGAAGGTTCAGCCGTCCGTCAAGCCGATCTGCGAGAAGTGCAAGGTGATCCGCCGCCACGGCCGGGTCATGGTGATCTGCGAGAACCTGCGCCACAAGCAGCGTCAGGGCTGATCTCGGCCCTCGGGCCGAGCTCGGATCGCTCACCAGCCAAGCACCGAACGCGGTTCGGATTGGCAACAAGAGAAGAAACTCCCAGCGCCAGTCGCCGTCGCCGAGTCCCGTAGGGGACGGATGGCGGCCTACCCCCGGTACGGAGGCCGGGGCCCCACACGAGGGGACGGACAGGGAGCAGACCTCCGACAAAATTAAGGAATCGCCAACATGGCACGTCTGATGGGCGTCGACCTCCCGCGCGAAAAGCGCATGGAGATCGCGCTGACCTACATCTTCGGCATCGGCCGTACCCGCGCCAAGGAGATCCTCGAGCAGACCGGCGTCAGCCCGGACCTGCGTTCGAAGGACCTCAGCGACGATGACGTGACCAAGCTCCGCGACTACATCGAGTCGCAGGACTTCAAGGTCGAGGGTGACCTGCGCCGCGAGGTGCAGGCCGACATCCGTCGCAAGATCGAGATCGGCTGCTACCAGGGTCTGCGCCACCGTCGTGGCCTGCCCGTGCGTGGCCAGCGGACCAAGACCAACGCCCGCACGCGCAAGGGTCCGAAGAAGACCGTCGCCGGCAAGAAGAAGTAGGGATAGCGCATGCCTCCGAAGAGCCGGGCCTCGGGCCCGAAGAAGACTCAGAAGTCGCGTCGCCGGGACAAGAAGAACGTCCCCCACGGCCACGCGCACATCAAGAGCACGTTCAACAACACCATCGTGTCGATCACCGATCCGGCCGGCAACGTCATCTCCTGGGCGTCGTCGGGCCACGTCGGCTTCAAGGGTTCGCGCAAGTCGACCCCGTTCGCCGCGCAGCTTGCCGCCGAGAACGCCGCCCGCAAGGCGGCCGAGCACGGCGTCAAGAAGGTCGACGTGTTCGTCAAGGGCCCGGGTTCGGGCCGCGAGACCGCGATCCGTTCGCTCCAGGCCGCCGGCCTGGAGGTCGGCACGATCTCCGATGTCACCCCGCAGCCGCACAACGGCTGCCGTCCGCCCAAGCGGCGTCGCGTCTAAGCGGGAAGGAAGGTAGAGAAAAATGGCTCGTTACACCGGCCCCATCACCCGCAAGTCGCGTCGTCTGCGTGTTGACCTCGTTGGAGGCGACCAGGCGTTCGAGCGTCGTCCTTACCCGCCGGGCCAGCACGGCCGCGCGCGGATCAAGGAGTCCGAGTACCTGATGCAGCTGCAGGAGAAGCAGAAGGCTCGCTTCTCCTACGGCGTCATGGAGAAGCAGTTCCGTCGCTACTACGAAGAGGCCAACCGCCTCAAGGGTAAGACCGGCGACAACCTGCTCCGCCTGCTCGAGAGCCGTCTGGACAATGTCGTGTACCGCGCCGGTCTGGCTCGGACCCGTCGTCAGGCTCGTCAGCTCGTGTCGCACGGCCACTTCATCGTCAACGGCGTGAAGGTCGACGTCCCCAGCTACCAGGTTTCTCAGTACGACATCATCGATGTCAAGGAGAAGTCGCTGCCGACGCTGCCCTTCCAGGTCGCTCGCGAGACCCTCGGTGACCGCCCGGTTCCGGGTTGGCTCCAGGTCGTTCCCGGCCGCCTTCGCATTCTGGTGCACCAGCTCCCCGAGCGTGCGCAGATCGATGTTCCGCTGCAGGAACAGCTGATCGTCGAGTTCTACTCGAAGTAAGGCGCTAACCGCGCCGCTGGTAGGAGAGAAGTTTTGTGGGGGCTTCGCCCCCACACCCCCGAAA